>JAXDHK010000401.1:0-3063 GCA_034664545.1 Solirubrobacteraceae bacterium | reverse complement strand
TCCCGAACACGGCGGCCACCAGAGGGGTCAGGAGGTCGCGGACCAGCGCCGCGATCACCGCCCCGAACGCCGCGCCGATGACCACCGCAACCGCCAGATCGACGACGTTGCCCCGCAGCAGGAACTCCTTGAACTCCTTCGCCATCTCGCCACCGCCGCTTCGCCGTCCCCCGGCGTTCTCCTGCCCCTCGGCCCCGACTCGAGGCTCGGGGTGCTCGTGCGGTTCCGGCGGCCGAGCGCCGGAACCGCGGCGAGCGTGGCCGTCGAGGCTGATTGAGCGTCGACGTCCGCCTACTCGGAGGACTCGGCCTCCGAGCTACGTTCGGGCGCGCCGATCGGAGTCGGCGCGCGTCTGCGGGTGGGGCCGGGCGACAGGTCTCCTCGTCGAGGGCTCATCTGACAAGAAGTCCGGCGACGGTGGACTCGCGTCGGCGAGCACCGCGTCCCCTTCGGCTTCCCTGCGCGACCGCCACGCCCATTCCCGGCGCCCGGCGACCGTGTCGTGACGCTACCGAAGCCGGTCCCCCCGGTCAAGATCCCGGGGGGGCCCGGCCGCGATCGGGCTCCCGCCGCCTCATTGCGTCGAGGAGAGGATCCACAGGCCGAGGCTCGTGAACCCGACCATCACCGCCAGCATCCAGTACTGCGACCGGGTGGCCTCGCTCGGGCGCCGGTAGACGATCAGCGCCCGCTCGTGGGCCAGCATCAGTCCGGCCACGTGTCCGATCACCAGGGCCGCGACCTGGACGTACCAGATGACGTTGGCCGCGACGACGTTGTAGTCGATCGAGACGGTCGCCGTCCCCAGCAGGTCGTCGCCCGTTCCCAGCGGGTCCGAGGCCAGGTAGCCGAGGGCCTGGCCCTGGTAGACCAGCAGCGAGAAGTAGTGGGCGATCACGTAGGCCGCGGCGATCGGGATCAGCGAGTGGGCGAACTTCTCGGCCAGCTCCTGGGCCGTCCGCCGTCCGCCCAGCGACTTCATCCCGAGGATGCCCAGGCGGTAGAGCCCGCCGATGATCCCGATCATCCCGATCAGGCCGACCGTCGAAGCCAGCTCTCCCGCCGTCTCGACCCCCACCCCGGCCCCGGTGAACAGGTTCTGGAGGTCGCTGAAGAGCTGTCCCGACCCGACCCAGACCGATCCGACCGAGAGGCCGTCGAAGCTGGTCGACCCGATCATCACCGCCAGCAGGGCCACCGTCCCCGGGAGGATCTCGAGGCCGGCCGCCCCGACGAACGGCGGACGCAGGTAGACGTGTCCGTCCGCCCACCGGACCGGGGCCAGCCGCCCGAGCAGGCCGAAGTAGACCGAGAAGGCGTCGGCCCGGTCGGTCCACGGCCCGATCCCGTACAGGCTCATCCCGATGAGCTGCACCCCCGCATAGGCGAGCGACAGGATGGCCAGCGTCTCCGGGACGTCCTTGTTCGCGTAGACGAGCTCGAGCCACGCGAACCCGGCGATCCCGATCACCGCCGGCCACCGCCCGAGCCACGACGGGTAGGCCATCGGCTCGCTCCGGGTCGGGAGCACCCGCGCCGCCCCCCGCGCCAGCGCCCGCCACGGGTTGAACGCCCGAAAGACGTCCCCGAAGAGGATGCTCGCGAAGGCCAGCCCGACCCAGAAGATCACGTAGATCCAGGTCGGGAGGAGGTTCGCCGTCGCCTCCTGGCGACCCGCGAACCCCGCGTAGACGACCAGCCCGAAGAGGCCGATCCCGATCGCCCCGCAGATCGGGTCGAGGATCCCGGGGACCCGGCCGAGCGATCGCTCGCCAAGCCCGGCCAGGCGCGGCTTCGGCCAGAGCGTCGCCAGGGCGACGAAGGACACGACCAGCACGACCGCCGCCGCCCAGGCGAACAGCCACCGCGGGATCGGCAGGTCGGTCTTCCCGACCAGGCCGTGGGCCAGCGCCGGGGTCGGTGTCAGGAGCAGGGCGCCGGCAGCGGCCCCCGCGGCGACCAGCCTCGGGTGCCTCATGTCTTGACGGTGAGTGAGGCGATCTGCTCGGCGCGCGACTCGAGCTCGATCACGAAGTTCCCGTCGATCGTCGCCTTGAACGTGAAGTGGCCGACCCCTCCGGCCGGGACGTTCTTGTGGAGGTCGTACCCGTGGATGTGGATCTCGTCGGCCACGTTCGACCGCACGGTCAGGTTGATCGTGTCGCCCTTGTTCGCCTCCAGGTGGGCGACGCCCCCGACCGGCTTGCCCCCCGCGACGGTGACCGCCAGGTTCCGGACCCCGGGCGGTCCCTTCGGCTTGCTCGAACCTCCCGAGCTGGCCAGCACGAAGCCGACGATGAGGACGGCCACTGCGCCCGCGAGCAGGATGATGCGCTGGATGTTTCGCATTTCGCTTGCCTCTCAGATTCGTGATCGGGCGGCGGTCGGCCGCCCCGAGCCGGTCTAGCCGAGCCGGCCGGGCGGGGCCCGACCCGAGAGGTGAAGCGCGAGCGGGTCGCCCGGCCCCGCCGGCGTCCAGGCGTACGACGGTCTCCGCAGGACGGGTGCCGCCGGGTGGGCCCACACGCGCGTCCCGGCTGTCGGGCGCAGCCGCGACGGAGCGGCCACGGCCGCGGCCGCCTCGCGCTCGGTCACCGCGATCAGCCCCCCGATGGCCAGCGCCAGGGGAACCGCGACCAGGCCGCCGTGCCCGAAGACCCCGGCCAGCCCGCCCGCGTGGCCCGGAGCCAGCAGGCCCTCCACCGTCTCCTGCCCGGCGTAGACGCCCAGGAGGACGGCGCTCCCCACCAGCCAGCCCTTGACGCCCGCGGCCCAGGCGGCCGAGGACGGCCGTGCCGACCGGACGCCCCCGATGCGAACCAGGACCTGGCCCAGTCCCGCCGCGACCAGCGCCACCGCGATGGGCATCGCGTAGACCAGATAGGCGTGACCCGGGCCGGTCAGCCCACCATCGGCCTGGCGGCCCCAGCTGACCAGGAACCGGAGCTCGTGCAGCGACAGCGCACCGGCGACGAAGACGGCGCTGGTCCGCAGGCTCGAGCGCCGCGGCGGGGGCATGGATGCAGTCTAGATGCGGGATCGGAGGTCGGCGGCGCTCGGGGG
>JAXDHK010000400.1:0-8016 GCA_034664545.1 Solirubrobacteraceae bacterium | reverse complement strand
GGGGATGGGCGTCACCTGCGGGCAGGGCTTCTACATGGCCCGGCCCGAGCCGCTCGACGAATACCACCGGGACCTCGCGATGCCCCGGTGGTTCGCCGGGGCCGGGGGGCTGACCGGGCGCGAGAGCCAGGCGATCCTCGGCCTCGGGACCGGCGTCTGACCCAAACGCTGTGCGGGTGTCGCCCGGCGCCCAGCGAATTCCGGCTGGTGCGGGGGGCTGGCGTCGTCTCCTTCGCCTCCCGGGCCCCGGGCGACGGTCGTCCCGCTCCCGGCCGGCCGGCGGTCCTCGCGTCCGACGTGGCCATGCGCCGCGGCGGGGGGGCTGCGGTGCCCGGGCGGCGGGGACGTCCCCCGGCGGCTCCGCAGGCGCTGGGCGTCGGCAGTGTGAGGCGATCGTGGGGGGCTCCGGATGCGCCGTGCCGTGGTTCAGATGCGTCCGCGCCGGCGCTCGGCTTCCTGGGTCTCGCGCAGGAGGAGCGGACCGAGCATCCCGGCGGCGGCCGTCAAGCGGGCGACCAAGCCGTCGTCGACCGGTCGGGCCCTGCGGGCGAACACCTCGAGGGCACCGACGATCGAGTTCTCCTCGATCAGCGGGGCGAGCACCCGGGAGGCGAGTCCGGCCGAGCGGGCGGTCCGCTCGCGGACGCTCCCCCCGTCGGTCCCGAGGTCGGCGATCCAGGTGAGGCGGCCCGAGGGATCGATGTCGCCCGAGGGGGGCTCGCCGAGGTCGAGCTTGGCCCGCCAGCTGATGCTCTCGAACCAGTCGAGCTCGCCGTCGGCTCGCGTCCAGATCCCGAGGCAGGTGAGGGGCCGGCGGCTCTGGGCCCGGTGCCACATGGTGACGGCGTCCCAGCCGGATTCCTCCCCGACGACGGCCAGGGCGTGGGGGAGGACGGTCCGGAGCCTCCGGACCCCGGGTCCGCCGAGGAGCGTGGTGAGCGTCGGGAAGGCGGCTTCGGGCGGGGGTTCGGCCGGGCGGTAGACGGTGGACGACCGGGGTCGGGCCGGGGGGGCGGCCGGGGTGGCCGCGCCGGACGAGGGGGGGCCGACGGGGCTCGGAGCCGGCCGGGCGGCCGGGGAGCCGGTTTCGGGGCGGGCACTCGGCGCCTCGTACGCCGGACGCCCGGGGGAGCCGACCTCGGGGTCGACTCGCCGGGCTCCGAAAGCCTGGCGAGGCGGCGGGGACCCGACGGTCGGCATCCTGGATGGGGGAGGGGTGGTCGGGAGGACCGTCTCGGGACCGCTGACGTCGAGTTGCCGGCCGAGCGTCTCCAGCGCCTCGCGGGCCGCCGACCGCTCGGCTTCGAGACGTCGGGTCCGGGCCTCGGCCTCCTCCCGGGCGCGCTGCTCGAAGGCGTGCTCGGCCTCGAGGTCCCGGACGCGGGCCTCCGCCTCGGCACGGGCGGCCTGTTCGGCGGCGCGCTGGGCTTCGGCGGTCCGGGCCTGGTTCTCGGCTTCGGTCCGGGCGGCGTGCTCGGCCGCGCGCCGGGCCTCGGCGGTCCGGGCCTGGGTCTCGGCGTCCTGTCGGGCGGTGTGCTCGGCGGCCCGCTGGGTCGACAGGTCGCGCCCGGCGGATTCGGCGGCCGCTCGGGCGAGGCGCTCGGCGTCGAGGGCGGCCTCGAGCTCGCGGGCCCGAAGCTCGGTCGCCTTGCGGAGCTCGAGCTCGGAGGCGTGCCGGGCGGCGAGCTCCTCGCCCCGGGCCTCGGCCTGCTCCCGACCGGCCCGCTCGGCGGCGTACCGGGAATCGAGCTCCCCGGCCCGGATCTCGGCCTGCTCCCGGGCGGCGCGCTCGGCGGTCCGGCGGGCGTCGAGCTCCTGGGCCAGGGCCTCGGCCTCCTGGGCCAGGGCCTCGGCCTGCTCCCGGGCGGCGACCAGCGCCCGTTCCCGGTCGGCGCGCTCGGCGGCATCCCGTTCCATGCGGGCCCGGGCGGTCGCGTCGGCGTTCTGGCGGACGGCGCGCTCGGCGGCTCGCTGGCTCTCGAGCTCCTGGGCCCGAGTCTCGGCCTGGTTGCGGGCCGCCCGTTCGGCCGCCTGCCGAGCCTCGAGCTCGGCGGCCCGGGCCTCGGCCTGCTCCCGGGCCTGCTCCTCGGCTGAGCGCTTGCTCTCGAGGGCCCGCGCCCGAGCCTCGGCCTGCTCGCGCGCCTTGCGCTCGGCGGCGAGGCGGGTCTCGAGGCTCTTCGCCTCGGATTGGATCGCGGTCTTGGCGGCTCCGGCGACGCCCACCGTCGCGGCGAGGGACTCCCGGGCGGCCCGCTCGTCCTCGAGCGCGATCCGGGTCTGATCGAGCTCGGCGGCCAGGGCCTCGGCGGTCGCCCGCTGGCCCTCGACCACCCGGCGGGTCTGGTCGAGTTCGGCGGTGGCGGCTTCCCGGGCGGCCCGTTCGCGTTCGATTGCGGTCCGGGTTTGGTCGAGTTCGGCGGTGGCGGCTTCCCGGGCGGCTCGCTCGTCTTCGCGTTCGACCCGGACCCGGTGGAGCTCGGCGACCGCGGCGTCGCCGGCTGGGCGCTGGTCCTCGAGCGCGGCCCGGGTCCGTTCGAGCTCGGCGGTCAGGGCCTGGCTGGTCGCGCGCTGGCTCTCCAGTCCGAGGCGGGTCCGGTCGAGCTCGGCGGCGAGCCCCGCATGCTCCTCGGCCAGGCGCTGATGGCGCAGCTCGAGCCCCCGCGTGTCGCTCGCCGCCCTCCCCGGCGGCGGGACGGCCGGCCCGGCCGTGCCTGCTGCCCTGTCCGGAGGCGGGACTCCCGCTGCGGGCGCCCGGCCCGGTTCGGCGGCGGCCGAAGTCGCGGCGACCGTCTGCTCCGCCCGCTCCCGGGTGGCGCGCTCGGCGATCGTCTCGGCCTCGGCCCTTTTCCGGGCGGCGCGTTCGGCGATCGTCTCGGCGTCGGCCTTTTCCCGGGCGGCGCGTTCGGCGATCTTCTCGGCCTCGGCTTCTTCGCGGGCGGCCCGCTCGGCCTCGAGCGCCGCGTCGAGCTCGGCCGCCCGGGCGAGCGCCAGGCGCTCGCGTTCGGCGGCAGCGGCCCGCTCGGCCTCCAGGGCCTCCCGGGCGGCGCGCGCCTCGGTCAGCCGGGCCTCGGCCTGCCGGCGGGCGGCTCGCTCGTCCTCGGCGGCCGCCGTCGCCTTCCGGAGCGCCGCGTCGCCCCCTGGGCCGGCCGGCCGGGAGTCGGCCTCCCCGGGCTCGGCGGGTCCGTCCAGGCTGGCGTCGAACGCCCGCGCTCTCGCCCCGGTCGGGTCGAGGGTCTCCAGCAGCCGTCGGAACTCGGCGATGACCCGGTCCCGGGCCGTCGCGCTCCCGTACATCCGGCAGACGCCCACCGGCACGCCCCCGGCGTCGAGGAGGGCGCACCGACACATGACGACACGCCGCCGGCCGACGCTGTCGAGGACCCGCTCGACGACCACGGTCGCCGCGGTCGCCTCGAGTGCCAGGCGATCGTTGGCGGCGAGCGTCGTCGCCTCGGCCCGGGCCACCAGATCCTGCTCGGCCCGCCCGTGCAGATCCTCGGCGCTCCCCCCGTGCAGGCCGGCGAAGCTCTGGTTGACCAGGAAGTACCGGCCCTCGAGGTCGAGGATCGCCGTGGCGTACCGGTACTCGTCGATCGGCGGCGGGGCGCTCGGGTCGACGACGGCGCCGCCCGGCTCTGTGATTTCGGCGCCGGCCATTGACCATGGCATCGGTCGCCACCGCCCCGAGGAACAGACCCCCCGAAGCCCGCTGGACGGAAGGTGGACCCCGGTCGGAGGGTCAGGACGGCGAGCGGCCCCGGCGGATCGGGGCCCGGCCCCGGGGCTGGCTGGGCACGGCCGTCGCCGGGACCTGGCGGGCCGGAAACGTCCGCGTGTCCCGACCGACGGTGACCGGCTCCCCGAAGTGGCGGATCTCGACCGGGGGTCCGTCGAGCAGCGAGTAGGTGGTCGTCGTCTCGCCCACCTCGACCCGGAGCCGGCTCCCCCGGAAGCCCATCCGGAAGGCCAGGCGGGTCAGGCGCTCGGGGAGCTGGGGGGCGAAGGACAGCTTCCCCCCGTGGTCGCGCATCCCCCCGAACCCGGCTACCGCGGCGATCCAGGCCCCGGCCAGGGACGCGATGTGGAGGCCGTCGCGCGTGTTGTGCTCGAGGTCGTGGATGTCCATCAGGGCGGCCTCCCCGAAGTAGTCGTAGGCCAACTCGAGGTGCCCGACCTCGGCGGCGACGACCGCCTGGATGCAGGCCGACAGCGACGAGTCCCGGACGGTCAGCGGCTCGTAGTAGTCGAAGTTCCGGGCCTTCTCCTCCGGGGTGAACGCGTCGCCCCGGACGTAGAGGGCGAGCACCAGATCGGCCTGCTTGACCACCTGCTTGCGATAGATGTCGAAGTACGGGAAGTGGAGGAGGAGGGGGTACTCGTCGGCCGAGGTCTGGGCGAAGTCCCACACCGCGTGCCGGGTGAAGCGCTCGGCCTGGGGGTGGACCCCGAGCTCCTCGTCGTAGGGGACCACCATGCCGTTGGCCGCGTCCCGCCACGACGCCGCCTCCTCGAGATCCACCCCCAGCTCGGCGGCCCGGCCCGGGTGGCGCTCGACCGCATCGGCGGCGTTCCGGAGGTTCCGCTGGGCCATCAGGTTGGTGTAGACGTTGTTGTCGGCCACGGCGCTGTACTCGTCGGGTCCCGTGACCCCGTCGATGTGAAAGGCCCCGTGAGCGTCGTGGTGGCCGAGCGACCGCCACAGCCGGGCCGTCTCGACGAGAAGCTCGGTCCCGACCTCCTGGGCGAACTGATCGTCCCCGGTGGCCGCCTCGTAGCGCGACACGGCGTCGGCGATGTCGGCCCCGATATGGAAGGCCGCCGTCCCCGCCGGCCAGTAGGCCGAGCACTCCCGGCCGCTGATCGTCCGCCACGGGAAGGCCGCCCCCTTCAGGCCGAGCTGCCTCGCCCGCTCCCGCGCCGTCGGGAGGGTCCGGTGGCGCCAGCGCAGGACCGCCGCGGTCGACTTCGGCGAGGTGTAGGTGAGCACGGGCAGGACGAACGACTCCGTGTCCCAGAAGCAGTGGCCGTCGTACCCGGGCCCGGTCAGCCCCTTCCCGGCGATCGCCCGGCCGTCCACCCGGGCCCCGGCCTGGAGGGTGTGGAAGAGCGCGAACCGCACCGCCTGCTGGAGCTCGGCGTCCCCGTCCAGCTCGACGTCCGCCCCGGCCCAGAACTCGTCGAGGTAGGCGCGCTGCTCGGCCAGGAGGCCGTCCCACCCGGTGTGCACCGCCTCGGCCAGGGCGGCGCCCACCTGGTCGCGGACGGCCGGGGTCGACCGGTCGCTCGACCACCCGTAGGCCAGGAACTTGACGATCCGCAGGCGCTGCCCCGTATCGGCCGTGGTGGCGATCGTCACCCGGGCGAGGTCGTCCCAGGTCTCGGCCCCGCTGTCGGACGTCCCGGCCGGACCCTCGACGATGTGGTCCATCGCCGCCGCCACCCGGAGATGGCTCCCCCGGGTCGAGTGGACGAGCACGGCCCGGCTCGCCCCGCAGGCGTGCTCCTCGGTGACGAGCGGCGAGTCCAGGGCCGCCGCCGCCCGGGGGTCGTTGGACGCGGCCGGCTTGGGCTCGTTGGTCACGAGCTCCGACTGGATGACCAGGCGCGTCGGCGCCTCCAGCGGGGTTACCTCGAAGAGGATCGCCGCGACCGCGCGCTGGGCGAAGGAGACCACGCGCGTCGAGCTGATCCGCACCGCCCGACCCGTCGGCGAGCACCAGACGAGATCCCGGTGGAGGGTTCCCGCCCGGAAGTCGAGCGTCCGCTCGTGGCTTCGGAGGCTTCCGTAGCGGACGTCGAACGGCTCGTCCCCGACCAGGAGGCGGATGATCTTGCCGTTGGTCACGTTGACGATCGCCTCCCCCGCCTCCGGGTACCCGTAGCCGGCTTCGGCGTAGGGGAGGGGCCGGACCTCGTAGAACGAGTTGAGGTAGGTCCCCGGGAGGGCGTGGGGCTCGCCCTCGTCGAGGTTCCCGCGCATCCCGAGGTGGCCGTTGGCCAGGGTGAAGATCGACTCGGTCTGGGCGAGGAGGCCGAGGTTCAGCTCGGTCTCCCGCAGCCGCCACGGCTCGACCACGAAGGCCGGGTGCTCGATCACCCGGGGCCCTCGAGCTCGGCCAGGTCGGTGACGACCACGTCGGCCCCGTGCTCCCGCAGCGCCTCGGCGTGGTCGACCCGGTCGACGCCGACGACGAAGCCGAACCCCCCGGCGCGTCCGGCCGCGACCCCGGCCACGGCGTCCTCGAACACGGCGGCCGCCGTCGGCTCGACCCCGACGGCCCGCGCCCCGGCCAGGAAGCTGTCCGGGGCGGGCTTGCCCCGGAGGTGCTCCCGGGCGGTGACCACCCCGTCGATCCGGGCGTCGAGGAGGTCCTCGATCCCCGCGGCGACGAGCACGTCCCGGCAGTTGGCGCTGGCCGACACCACGGCCGTCTTCAGTCCGGCCGCCCGGACCGCCTTGACGTAGCGGACCGACCCGTCGTACGCCTGGACCCCGTCACGCGCGATCAGCCCGAGCACGAGGGCGTTCTTGCGGTTCCCGAGGCCGTTCACCGTCTCGGCCTCCGGCGGGTCCCCGGGCGAACCCTCGGGCAGGGTGATCCCCCGCGAGGCGAGGAACGACCGGACGCCGTCCTCCCGGGGCTTGCCGTCGACGTAGTCGTTGTAGTCGGCCCCGGCGTCGAACCCGACGAACCGCTCCCCCCGCTCGTTGGCCCGCTTCTCGAGGTAGGCGTCGAACATCTCCTTCCACGCGGCGGCGTGGACCTTCGCCGTCTGGGTGAGCACCCCGTCGAGGTCGAACAGGCACGCCTCTATGCCGGCCGGGAGCCCGAGCATCGCCGGCCGCTAGGCCCGGTTGGCTCGAGCGGCCAGGAGCTCGGACGCCCGGGCGGACGCCACCGGGTCGCTGCTCCCGTTCCCGTGGCCGAGGCCCGCGGCCACCCGGCCGCCCAGCTCGGTATCGACGTTCGTCCAGTAGGCGATCACCCGGTGCTGCATCGCCGTCGTCACCTCGTCGCTCGCGTGACCGACGATGTTGGCGACCAGGTGGTCCCGATCGGTGTCGCTCATCACCTCCCGGTAGAGCGTCCGGGGCTGGACGAAGTCGTCGTCCTCGGCGTGCTTCTCGTAGGCGTAGCGCCCGAGCTCCCCGGCTGCGACCGGCCAGCCCAGGTCGGCGCCCGTCGCCGGATTGGCCTCGGGGCCGCCGTAGCTGTTGGGGGCGTAGACCGGCTGGGCCCCGGCGTGCCGATAGGTCATCGCCGCGTCCTTGTTGTAGGAGTGGACCTCGACGGCCGGGGCGTTGATCGGGAGCTGCTCGTAGTTGGGGCCGATCCGGTGGAGGTGGGTGTCGTGGTAGGAGAAGATCCGCCCCATCAGCATCCGGTCGGGGCTCAGTCCGATCCCGGGCACGAGGTTGGCCGGGGAAAAGCCGGCCTGCTCGACCTCGGCGAAGTAGTTGCTCGGGTTCCGGTCAAGCACCAGGCGCCCGACCTGGATCGGCGGGTAGTCGCCGTGGGGCCAGACCTTGGTCAGGTCGAACGGGTTGAAGCGGTAGTCGGCCGCCTGGGCGAAGGGCATGATCTGCATCTCCAGCAGCCACTCCGGGTGCTCCCCCCGATCGATCGCCGTCCGCAGGTCCCGGCGGTGGAAGTCAGGGTCCTCCCCGGCCATCGCCCCGGCCTCGGCGTCGGTGAAGTTCTCCGCCCCCTGGACCGTCTTGAAGTGGTACTTGACCCAGAAACGCTCACCCCCGGCGTTGATCCACGAGTAGGTGTGGCTGCTGTAGCCGTTCATGTTCCGGTAGGTCCGCGGGGTCCCCCGGTCCGACATCAGGATCGCGACCTGGTGGGCGCTCTCGGGGGAGAGGGTCCAGAAGTCCCACTGCATGTCGTTGGACCGCATCCCCGTGTCGGGCAGGCGCTTCTGCGAGTGGATGAAGTCCTGGAACTTGCTCGGGTCCCGGACGAAGAAGACCGGCGTGTTGTTGCCGACCATGTCGTAGTTGCCCTCGTC
>JAXDHK010000399.1:0-10072 GCA_034664545.1 Solirubrobacteraceae bacterium | reverse complement strand
AGGTGGTTGGCCAGGGCGAGGTCGACCCGGCCCCGCTCGGCGACCTCTCCGACGGCGGCGGCGTTCCGGGCGACGTAGGCCTCGACCTCGGCCGGGCTGCACTCGCCGAACGTCCGGACCTCGAAGCCCTCGTACCGGTCGTGGACGTAGACCGGGAGGACGGGCCCGATGTCCGGCCGGTAGACGGTCACCCGGACGGGCTCGCGCACGACCCGGACGCGCAGGACGCCGCTGTCCCAGTCCCCGGCGGCGTCGACCTGAGGGTAATTTTCTGGGGCGCGCTCCTGGGCCAGGAGGTGGACCTCGTGCCCGAGATCGGCCAGGGCCGCGGCCAGGCAGGAGTTGTAGACGTTCGACCCGGTCCCGCCGAGGAGATAGCCGTGGAAGATGAGGATCCGCATCGGGGCGGCCACCCTAGGCGATCCCCGTTCACCGGCGGGCGGACCCGGGCGACCGGAGCTCTCGGTAGGATTCCCGGCATGACCCTGGGCCAGCGCTACCGGCTGCGGACTCCGTCGACCGGACGCGAGCTGATCATGGAGGCCGACGGGACCCGCACCTACGTCGACCGGGAGACCGGGGAGCCGCTCGAGGTCATCGGCAAGCTGCTCCCGCTCGCTCCATCCCCGTCCCGGCTGCCCTGGGCGGTCGAGAACCTGCGCTTCTGCACCTGGTGCGAGCAGCTCGCCCAGAAGGACCTCAACGACTGCCCGACCTGCGGGCGACGCATGGACCCGCTCGAGGGCTGACGTGCGCACCGGCGTCGCACGCCCGGCCGGGCTCCTGGCCGCCCTGGTCTGCGGCGCGGTGATCGGCGCCTGCGGGGGCACCCAGGTCTCGGACGCCGTGCCCAAGACCATCCCCGACCTGACGACCCCGACCGCGTCGGCGGCTCTGGGCACCGGGACGACGGGGACCTCGACGACCGCGACGTCGACCACCCCGACCGGGACCACGTCGACCACCTCGACCGACACCTCCGGGTCCTCGACCGGCGGATCCGCGACCGGCAGCTCGTCGTCGTCGACCGGGACGTCGTCCTCGTCGGGCGGGACGGGCGGGAGCACGACGGGCAGCACCACCGGGGGGACCGGCTCGACGACCGGGGGCGGCTCGAGCGCGCAGACCGGCGGAGCCTCGCCGACCGGAGGCTCGGGCACGTCGACGACCCCGTCGAGCGGGGGGACCACGACCTCCGGGGCGTCGAACACCGGCGGGGCCGGGGGGTCGGCCAAGCAGTTCCAGAGCTTCTGCTCGCAGAACCCCGGCGCCTGCTAGGCGCTCGGCGCAACTTCGGCGGCGGCCGTCCGTTTTCAGGGCATGCCGACGCGACTCCGCGGCGCCCGCGGCCCCCTCCTCCTCCTCGCCGCCCTCGTCGGGCCGATCGTCCTGGCCATGGCCGGAGCGGCCCGCGCCGACGTGATGGTCGCCGAGCTGACCGCGAACGTCCCGATCGCCGCCCACGGAGGGTGGGTCGCCTGGTCGGCCTACGACTCCGGGACCGGCCGCTTCCGCCTGATGGTGGCCCCGCACGGGGGCGCCCCGGCCGCGGCGCCGGTGGCCGGGGCCCGGCGGGCGTTCGACGTGAGCCTCGGCCCCGACACCCGGGGGCGGACGGTCGCCCTCTACACGCGCTGCCGGCAGATCGACCGGGGCTGCGACGTCTACCGCTACGACCTCGTCTCCCGCCGGGAGACGAGGCTGGCCGCGGTGTCCTCGCCCCAAGAGGACGAGGCGTGGCCGGTGCAGTGGGGCGACCGGGTGGCCTTCGTGCGCCGCCACGCGACCGGCGGGCGGGGCGAGATCGAGGACTGCGACGTGCCGTTCGTCAAGACCCTGTCCTCCCGGGCGCCGAGCCGCCGCCTCGACCGGGGGTCGTGCGCCCGGGTGACGGGGATGTCGCTGCGGGGTACGCGCCTCGTCGAGGTGACCTTCGGCTCGTCTCCCCCGGCGACCCGCTTCGACAGCCAGGTGCGGCTGCTCGACGCCCGGGGCGGGGCCGTCCGGGTGCTGGCGCGTCAGGGATCGGGCGAGGAGTCCAACATCTTCGCCTCACCGGGCCAGACGGCCCGCACGATCCGGGTGACGCGGACCGGGGTCCATCCGCAGCCGGCGTTCGTCGGCATCGACGCGGCCTCGGGGCGCCCGACCGAGGTTCTGGCCCACGCCAACCTGACCGGCCCGCTGGCCGTCGACGAGCGGGGTGACACATGGTACGTCGAGGGCGGCGAGTTCCGGGGCGACGACTGTGCCCACAGCCCGGTCCCCTGCCGCCTGGTACGCGCGTCGGCCGACCCGCTCTCGGCGACCGAGCGCCCCCTGCTGGCGAGCCTGACCATCTCGTCGCCGTCGGCCGCGACCCCGGCCCCGGTCTTCGGGGACCCGTTCGTGCTCTCGGGCCGCCTGGCGCGGACGATCGTCAGCGGGAGCCGGGTGGTCCGGACGGAGCCGATCCCGGGGATCCGCCTGGAGCTGCTGCGCCGGGTCACCGTGCCGGGCGGGACGAACGAGCGCTTCGAGCCGACCGGCGTCTTCGCTACGACCGGGCCCGGGGGGAGCTGGTCGGTGTCGCTGGCCGCCCCGCCGGCCGAGCCGTGGTTCTCGGCGGTGACGCGGACCGGGGCGCCCGAGGTCCCGACGACGTACGCCGGGCGGGGCACGGTCGGGACGGTCGACGCCCGGATCACGCTGACCGTCGCCGGGAGCTCGTTCGCCGGGACGATCAGCCCGGCCCAGCCGGGGCGGACGGTGAAGATCCAGCGCCTGATCTCGCGCAAGTGCCAGACCGCCCGGGACGGGTCGAAGTCGTGCGTCGACCGGTGGACAACGGTGGGCGACGCCCCGGTGAACGCCGCCGGCACCGCCTTCGCCGCGACGATCCCGGGCCTGGCCGCCGGCACCTACACCGCGGCACTGCCCTTCGCCGACCGCTCCGACCCGTCCGCCTATAGCGGACGCAGCCCCGACGTCGCCGTGGGCTGAGCCCCCCGACCAGCGTGACGAGCGCGCCCGTCGGGGAGTCGTGACCGGCGCGACGCCCGTCGGGAAGTCGAGTCGAGCGTGACGCCCGTCAGGGAGTCGAGACGAGGGTGGCGCTGTAGGTGAGGCGAGCCGTCCGGTAGAGGCAGATGTACTGGACGATGCTCCCGACCGCCGTGTGGGTCGTCTGGGTCTTGGTGTCGGCGCACTGGGCCTTGGGCCGGCTCGCCCGCCAGGAGACGTCGTTGCCGAACCCGAGGGCCAGGGCCGGGGCCCAGGTCGGGACGGTGAGGGCGACGATGTTGCCCTTCTTGACCGGGATCGTCTGGGCCAGGGCGAACTGGGCGGTCATCCCGAAGTAGGGCTGGAGAGCGACGATCGGGGACTGGGCGAGCAGGCGGTAGGCGAGCTTCGACCCGCCCCGGACGATGGCGATCCCGGCCGAGGCCGGGCCGCCCTCGTTGGTGTTGAAGAAGGCGATCTGCTGCTTGCTCGGGCTCCCGAGGGTGATCGACCAGGCGACGATCGTCCCGTCGCGGGGGATCGTGACCACCGACCGCTCGTCGGCGACCTTGACCTGGAAGCCGGTCGTCCGGCTGACCGCGAGGCAGGGGTTGGCCGGGCAGCTCGGCGGGGGCTGGGTCGGCGTCTTCTGAGCCAGCTGGGCCGCGGTGAAGCCGACTTCGTTGAGCGTCCCGAGGGCGGCCACCGGGACGGCGAGGGCCACGGCCGAGGCCGTCGTGATCGAGGCGAGGAGGAGGCGCATGGTGCCCATTCAACACCAGACCGGCCCCCCGGTAGCGCGACCGCCAGCAAAATTGCGCCCGCCGGGTCGTCGGCCACCGCCTCCTCGGGGCTCAGGCCCGCAGGCGGGCGCCGGCCGCGGCGATCGCCTCGGGGTCGCCCGGGCCGGGCGTCCACGGGAGCCGGAGGGGGTCGCCGTCGTAGCGGGGGATCACGTGCATGTGGAAGTGGAAGACCGTCTGCCAGGCGGGTGCCCCGCACGAGTTGAGGAGGTTCACCCCGTCGGCCCCGAGCCGATCGAAGGCCCGACGGGCGATCCGCTGGGCCATCGCCGCGCACCCGGCGAGGTCCTCGGGGTCGATCGTCCGGAGGTCCCGGGCGTGGGCCCGGGGGATGACCAGGGCGTGGCCGCGGGTCGCCGGTTGGATGTCCATGAACGCGACGGTCCGCTCGTCCTCGTCGATCACCGTCGCCGGGAGCTCGCCGGCCACGATCCGGCAGAAGATGCACCCGGCAACGTCGTCGGCGGCGTCCGGCCGGTCGAGATCTCCCCCCATCGCTTCCTCCCGCGTCGCTCCCCGGGCCCGCGGGCCGCGGGCGCCCCTCAGACCAGCATACGGGCCAGGGCGAGGGCGGCGTCGGGCGTCGTGGCCTCCCCGGCGAACTGGGCCTCGGCGAGCTCGGCCAGGAGCGCGCCGAGCCGGGGGCCCGGCGGGATGCCGAGCTCGCGGGCCAGCTCGTCCCCCCGGATCAGGGGCGGCGGCGGGCCGGTGGCCTGCCAGGCGAGGGCGTCGCCGATCATCGTCCGCGCGAGCCCGAGGTGGCGCTCGATCGCCTGCTCGCTGCGGGCGCCCCGGGTGGCCAGGCGGTCGGCCACCGAGAGCAGCGTGACGTCGGCCGCGACGGGATCGCTGGCGCTCAGATAGCGGAAGACCGCCCGCCGGCCGAGCGGGGTCTCGTGGACGAGGAAGCCGAGGCGAAGGTGATGGCGCACGAGGGCGGCGACGTGGGCCTGGAGCCGCTCGCTCGTACGCAGCCGGCCAAGGATCTCCCGGGCCATCGCCGCCCCGAGCTCGTCGTGGGCCCGGAACATCACCCGTCCGTCGTCCTCGACCCGGCGGGTCGGCGGCTTGGCCACGTCGTGGAGCAGGGCGCCCAGCCGGAGGGCCTGCCCCCGGGTCAGCTCGTCGGCCAGGGGTGCGCCCAGGAGGCCGGAGATCGCCCCGGCGTACCGGTCGCCGAGGAGCGCCCCGGGGTCGCGCTCGAGGGCGATCACCGCCTCGAGCACCTCGATCGTGTGCCCGGCGACGTCCCGGTGGTGGTAGCGGTTCTGCTCGACGCCGGCCATGGCGTCGAGCTCGGGGAGGATCACCGCGGTCAGGCCGAGCTCGCCGGCCAGGCGCAGCCCGGCGACGGCCTCGTCGTCGGTGAGGATCCGCCGCAGCTCGGCGAAGATCCGCTCGGCCGCCACCCCCCGGAGCCCGGGCGCGGCCGCCCGGGCGGCGGTCCGGGCCTCGGCGTCGGGCTCGAGGCCGAGCTCCCCGGCCAGGCGGACGAGGCGCAGCGTCCGGAGGGGATCGGCCCCGAGGGCTCCCGGGGCGGCGAGCCGGAGCCGTCCGGCGGCGAGGTCGCCGGCCCCCCCGAGGGGGTCGAACCGCTCGCCCCCGGCCAGGGGCTCGGCGATCGCGTTGACCGTGAAGTCCCGGAGGGCCAGATCGGCGGCGAGGGACCCGCCGCGGAGCGGGTTGAGGTCGGCCTGCCAGGAGCGGTCCCGGGCCACGACCCGCCAGGCCCCGAACTCGTCGGACAGCTCGAACCGGGCCGCCCCGGCCGACGCGGCCAGGACCCGGGCGGCGGCGGAGACGTCGCCGTCGATCACCACGTCGAGATCGGCGGCCGGACCCGCCCCGCGGAGGGCGTCGCGGACGGCCCCGCCGACCAGCCAGGCCCGGGTCCCGGCGAGCGAGCTTCGGACGAGCTCGAGCGGGGCGGTCACGGGCCCTGGGGGACGCCGTCCCGGTGGTAGGAGCGGGGGACGCGGGGCAGGAGGCCGCAGGTGACCTCGTAGTTGATCGTCCCCAGGCGCCGCGCCACCTCCTCGGCGGTGATCTCCCCGCCGATCAGGGTCGCCGGTACCCCCGGGCGGACGCTCGTCCGGGGGCCGAGGTCGACGGTGACGTTGTCCATGCTGACCGTCCCGACCAGCGGGCGTCGGATCCCGTCGATGAGGACGTCGGCGTTGTTGGTCAGGGCCCGGCGCCACCCGTCGCCGTAGCCGATCGGGATCACGCCGAGCTCGGTGTCCGACCCGGCGACGAACCGGCGGCCGTAGCCGGCGCTCTCCCCCGGGGCGCACGGCTTGATCGCCGCGACCCAGGAGCGGAGCTCGAGCGCCGGTTCGAGCCCGTGGTCGGCCGGGTCGGCCCCGAACGGGTCGAGCCCGTAGACGGCGACCCCGCACCGGGCCATGTCGAAGTGGGACCTTCGGTCGCGCAGGAGCGCCGCGCTGTTGGCGGCGTGGACGATCAGGTCCCCGTGCCCGGCGGCCCAGGCGGTGAACCGGGCGAGCTGCTCGTCGAAGAACGGGTCGTCCCGGTCGTCGGCGGTCGCGAAGTGGGTCATCGCCCCGACGAGCTCGCAGCCCGGGGCCCGGCGGACCGCCGCGGCGATCCGGTCGGCCTGGGTCGGCGACCGGGTGCCCAGGCGGCCCATGCCGGTGTCGAGCTTGACGTGGATCCGCCCGCCCCCGAGCGTGGCCATCCAGTCGACGAGGTCCTCGGTCCAGGCGACGACGTCGGCGCCGGCGGCCCGGGCGGTCGCGGCCTCGGCCCGGGTGAGGGCGCCCATGACGAGGATCGGCGGATCGACGATCCCGGCGGCCCGGAGCTCGGCCGCCTCGGCGGCGGTCGCCACCGCGAGCCAGCTGGCTCCGCCGGCGAGGGCCGCCCGGGCGCACGGGATCTGGCCGTGCCCGTAGGCGTCGGCCTTGACCACGGCGCAGAGCTTCGGCCCGGCGGCGGCCAGCCGGGCGGCGTTGCGCTCGATCGCGGCGAGGTTGACCGCCGCCGTCGCCCGCATCGGTCAGGCCCGGCTGCGGGGGAGGGCGGCGATGACGTCGGAGGCGATCACGCCCTCCGCCCCGTGGGTCTCGGCCGCCCGGCGACCGGCCAGGGCATGGAGGATCACGGCGGCGCAGGCCGCCGCGAAGGGCTCGACCCGCTTGGCGAGCATCGCCCCGAGGATGCCCGACAGGACGTCGCCGGTCCCGGCGGTGGCCAGGGCCGGGGTGGCCCCGGGGCTGACGGCGACCGTCCCGTCGGGCGCGGCCACGAGGGTGTCGTCGCCCTTCAACACGACGATCGCTCCGGCCTCGGCTGCCGCCCGCCGGACGTGGCGCAGGCGGGCGGCGGCCACGGCGCCGCGCTCGACTCCGAGCAGGCGGGCCATCTCCCCCTCGTGGGGCGTCAGGACCGTCGGTCCCGGCCGGCGGGCCAGCTCGCCGAGGCGACCGGCGTGGGCGTTCAGCCCGTCGGCGTCGAGGACGAGCGGGAGCTCCGCCCGCCGGGCGAGGTCGCGGGCGAAGTCGGCCCCCCCGGGGCCGAGACCCGGGCCGAGGACGAGCGACCCCCCGCGGCGGCCGAGGTCGAGCACCGCGTCCACGCCGGCCGGGGTGAGGGCCCCGCCGGCGTCCGGGAGCGCCCGGGTCAGGACCTCGAGCAGCCGGGTCTCGAAGACGAGCCCGAGGGACCCGGGGATGCACGCCGTGACGTAGCCCGCCCCGGAGCGCATGGCCGCCTCGGCGGCCAGGCACGGGGCCCCGGTCATGCCGGCCGAGCCCCCGGCGACGAGGACGTGGCCGCTGTCGAACTTGGTCGACCCGGCCTGGCGGCGGGGGACGAGGTCGAGCACGGCCGGGTGGATCAGGCCGATCGTGGCCTCGGCGGGCGCGCCGGCCGGGATCCCGATGTCGAGGATCCGGACCTCGCCGGCGTGGGTCTTGCCCGGAGCGATCCAGAGGCCGGGCTTGGCGGCGTGGAAGGTGCCGGTGACGAGCGCCCGGACCGCCGGCCCGGAGACCTCTCCGGTCGAGGCGTCGACCCCGCTGGGGACGTCGGCGGCGAGGACGGGGATCCCGGCGGCGTTGATCGCGGCGATCGCCTCGGCCGCCGGCCCCCGGGGCTCCCCGGCGAACCCGGTACCGAGCAGGGCGTCGATGACGAGGACGGCCTCGGACGGGACGCGGTGATGGTCGGCCCGGGGGGGCTCGCCCGGGAGGCGCTCGAGGTTCGCCCGGGCGTCGTCGGAGAGCTCGGCCGACGGGGCGAGGCAGACGACGTCGACCGAGCGGCCCTCGTCCCGGAGGATCCGGGCCGCGACGAGGCCGTCGCCCCCGTTGTTGCCCTTCCCGCAGAAGACGGTCACCGGCCCGTCGGGGGCGAGCTCGCCGGCCAGCCGGGCCAGGCGGGTTCCGGCCCGCTCCATCAGCTCGAGGGTCGGGACGCCGCCCGGCCGGCTGGCCCAGGCGTCGATCGCCCGCATCTGGGCGGCGTCGGGGAGTGGCTCGAGGAACGCGGCCAGCATCAGCGGAGCACGGCGACGGCGGCGGCCGTCTGGCGGGAGTGGGTGAGCGAGACCTCGACGCTGACCCCGAGCTCGAGCGCCCGGGTCTCGGCGGCCCCGTGGAGGACGACCCGGGCGTCGGCCCCGCCCCCGGCGACCTCGATCTCGAGCGGCCGGAGGACATCGAGGCCGAGGGCCTTGAACACGGCCTCCTTGGCGCAGAAGCGGGCGGCGAGGTGCTGGGCCGGACGCGCCCGGGTGGCCGCGTAGCCGCGCTCGGCGTCGGTGAAGAGCCGCGCGGCCAGCCGGGGGCGCCGGGCGAGGGCGCGCTCGAGCCGGTCGATCTCCAGGAGGTCGATCCCGATCATGGTCGCAGCGATGCTAGTGCTACCGCACGGTTTCCTCACCGCCGGGCGCCCGGAGGCGACCGAATAGGGTGGGCGGACCGATGAACCGCCAAGACGCAGACGAGGCGTTCGACTGCCTGGCCCGCCACGCCCGGGCGACGGCGGCGCCGGGTGGTCCCGAGCAGGCGCTGGCGCTGGTCGACAAGGCCGCCCTGGCCGAGCTCCAGCGGACGGCGATCGTCCACTACATCGCGAACGGCCCGGCCGTGGTCAACCTGGCCTACCGGGTGCTGAAGGCGGGGACGGCGACCTTGGTGGCCGCCCGGTTCGCCGCCGGGCGGGACCCCGAGGGCGAGCTGGTCGACCCCGGCCCCCAGCGCGAGCTCTTCGCCGAGCGGCTGATCGAGCTGACCGCCGGCCTCGATCCGGCGACCCCGGCCGACCGGGCAGCGGGCTTGATCGACGCGCTGTCGGGCCGGGTCGCCGGGGGTCGGGCGCTGCTCGAGGCGGCCGAGGCCCGGCCGGCGGCCGCCGTCCGCGCCGGGGTGGGCGACCTGCTCGAGGCGGCCGGCATCGCCTACGTCCTGGCCCAGCTCCTCGAGAACCCTCCGCCCCGGGCCGTGGCCGCGGCCGGATAGCTCCGGGGGACGGCGGCGGCGAGGGTCGGGCGGTCGCCGCTCCGAAAGCATCACCCGGGCCCGCCGGGAGCGTCGTCCGGGGGGCGGCCCCGCCGGTTCAGGCGGCCAGCCGGGCGACCTCGTTGGTGGCCCGGTCGGTCAGGAGGTCGAGGACCCCGGCCTCGATGCGCGCCCGCCGGCGGGGCTGGGCGAGGAGGCGGAGGTCGGTGGGTCCGGGACCGACGTCGGCGAGCGTCCAGCCCGAGAGGTAGCGATCGAACACCCGGGGGTCGATGTAGGAGGCCCGGCATACGGCCGGGGTGTTCCCGAGGCATTCGGCGGTGGCGGCGACGGCGGCGGCGATCGTCCGGCGGCGAGCCGTCTTGGTCCGGGCGGCCGGGCCGGACCGGGCGAGGGCGGCCGCGGCGAGGACGGTCGCGTTCCAGGTGCGGAAGTCCTTGGCCGTGAAGTCCCCGTCGAGCGCCTCCTTGAGGTAGGCGTTGATGTCCTCGGCCCGGACCGGGTGCCAGGACCGGCCCTCGCGGTAGGCCAGGAGCTGGGCCGAGGCGGGTGCGCGCCGGCGCCGGATGAGGTCGTTGAGCGCGGCGCAGGCCCCGGGATCCCCGACCACGGTGAACAGCCGCTGGCCACTCTTGGCCGGATAGTCGAAGACGATCTCCCCGTCCCGGCGGCTGACGTGCTCCCGGCGGATGGTGGTCAGCCCGTGGCTCCCGTTCTCCCGGGCGTAGTCCTCGCTTCCGACGCGGAAGCAGCCGACGTCGAGGAGGCGGGCCCCGCAGGCGAGCATCCGCCGGCGATCGAGCT
>JAXDHK010000398.1:0-3304 GCA_034664545.1 Solirubrobacteraceae bacterium | reverse complement strand
AGCCGTCGTCCTGGGGGAGGCCGCTCGCCCGGGCGTAGCCCCGGGCCGCCGGGTTGCCCGAGTCGGGCACCGGGATGACCAGATCGGCCGCGACCGGCGCCTCGGCGGCCAGGAGCTCGCCCATCCGGCCCCGGGCGACCTGGAGCACGTTGCCCCCCATCCGGGAGTCCGGCCGGGCGAAGTAGATGTACTCGAACACGCAGAACGCCTCCCGCTCGCCGGGGGCGACCATCACCGACCGCAGGCCCTCGGCCACGAAGGAGATCACCTCGCCCGGGCGGACGTCCCGAAGCAGCCGGGCCCCGATGATGTCGAAGGCGCACGACTCGCTGGCCACGACGTACCGCGGCGGGTCGTCCGGCCCCTCGCCCGGGAGCTGACCCAGGGCCAGCGGGCGCAGGCCGTGGGGGTCGCGGAAGGCGATCACCCGGTCGCGGGTCATGACCACCGTCGAGAAGGCCCCCTTCAGCCGGGGGAGGACGTCGGCCACGGCGTCCTCGATCCGCTCGGCCTCGTGGGTGGCGATCAGGGCGGCGATGATCTCCGAGTCGGACGTCGACCGGAAGCTGACCCCCCGGCCGGTCAGCTCGGCGTGGAGCTCGACCGCGTTGATCAGGTTGCCGTTGTGGGCGAGGGCCACCTCCCGGCGGTTGGCGTCCGACCCGGCCGAGCGCTGGACGGGCTGGGAGTTGTCCCAGTGGTTGGACCCGGTCGTCGAGTACCGGACGTGGCCGATCGCCAGCTCACCGGCCAGGGTGGCCAGGTCGTTCTCCTTGAACACCTGGCTGACCAGCCCGAGCTCCCGACGGGTGACGATCTGCCCGCCGTGGTCGGCCGCCGCGATCCCCGCCGACTCCTGACCGCGGTGCTGGAGCGCGAACAGGGCGAAATAGGCGAGACGGGAGACGTCGTGATCGGGCGCGTAGATCCCGAAGACGCCGCACTCGTCGCGCGGTCCGTCCCGCGGGTCGAGGTCGAATGACGATGGTTTCATCGAGGATCGCGGTCCGGGGAACCGGGTCCCCCGCCACGAGAGCCAAAGGGTAGCAGTGCCTCCGGAGCCTCCCGGGGGCCGAGTGTCCGAAACATGACCAGGGCGTCGACGTAGCGCTCCCGCCGCCAGTGGAAGGCCTCGGGCAGGCGGCCGACCACCTCGAACCCGAGGCTCCGCCAGAGCTCGATCGCCCGGGTGTTGGCCGCGACGACGAGGTTGAACTGCATCGCCCGGAACCCGGCGGCCGCCGCCCCGGCCAGGGCGTGCTCGCCCATCAGGCGCCCGATGCCCCGGCCCCGGGCCGCCGGGTCGACCATGAACGAGGCGTTGGCGACGTGGGCCCCGAGCCCCGGGTGGTTGGCCCGGAGCACGTAGCTCCCGAGCACCTCCCCGTCCGCCTCGGCGACGTAGCACCGGGCGCCCGCCCGCCAGAGCCCCAGGGCCTCCCCGGGCGGGGTCTCCGGTGCGAAGGCGAACGTCTCCCCGGCGGCGACCACGGCCCCGAAGATCCGCGTGACCGCCCGGGCGTCGGTGGCCTCGAAGGGCCGGACCTCGACCGGACCCTGGCCGATCCGATCAGCCAAGCAGCGCCGCCAACGACATGTGCGCCTCCCGAAGCCGCTCCAGGGAGAGCACGATGCGCGCCTCGGCGGCCTCGATCGCGAGCGCCTGCCCCCCGACGGCGCCGATCACCCGCACCGGGGTCCGCTCCCCGAGCCCCCGGAGCGCCGCCGCCGAGCCGGAGACCACGAACCCGCCTGGACCCTCTCCGAACAGCGCCCGCATCGGCTTGGGGATTTCTTGGAGCACCACCGCCGCGCCGAGGTCTCCGGCAAGGCAGCATTCGGCCAGGGACGCGGCCAGGCCCCCCTCGGCGATGTCGTGGGCGCTCCGGAGCGCCCCCGACCGGACGGCGTCGCGCACCGCCGCCTGGGCGGCCTGGACCCCCGGGAGGTCGGGCGCCGGGAGGCCGAGCGGGAGCTCGGCCCCGCCCAGGCGGGCCAGCTCCGACCCCGGGATGGCCGGGGCGAACGGCCCGGCCACGGCGATCAGGTCGCCGGCGGCGGCGAAGCCCATCCGCCCGGCCCGGGCGGCGTCGGGCAGCTCCCCGACCATCCCGACCACCGGCGTCGGATAGATCGGCCCGTCCCCGGCCTCGTTGTAGAGGGACACGTTCCCCCCGACGACCGGGATCCCCAGCGCCCGGCAGGCGTCGCCGAGGCCCCGGACCGACTCGGTCAGCTGCCAGGCGACGTGGGGCTTCTCGGGGTTGCCGAAGTTCAGGCAGTTGGTCAGGCCGAGTGGTTCGGCCCCGACGCAGGCCAGGTTGGCCGCGCACTCGAGCACCGCCTCGATCGTCCCGTGGTAGGGGTCGCAGGCCACCCGCCGGCCGTTCCCGTCGATCGCCGCCGCGATCGCCGGGGTGACGCCGTCCCGGGCCGGGAGCATCAGCACGGCGGCGTCGGCCTCGGCCGGCCTCCGAACGGTTCGGGACTGAACCAGGCAGTCGTACTGCTCGAAGACCGGGCGGCGGTCGGCGATGTTCGGGCTGGCCAGGAGGGCGAGGAGGACGTCGGTCGGGTCCTCGGAGGTCAGGGTCCGCCGGGGGCGGGGGTAGATCTGGTGCTCGGGGGCGGCCGGCTCGAGGGTGTAGACCGGGCAGTCGTCGACCAGGGCCCGGACCGGCATCTCCCCGACCGTCCGCTCACCGTCGAGGATCCGGACGAGCCCCGAGTCGGTCACCGCGCCGATCGGCGTGGCCGCCGTCTCCCACCGAGCGCAGACGGCGATGACCTCGTCGACCCGGTCGGGGGCCGCGACGCAGAGCATCCGCTCCTGGGACTCGGAGACCATGATCTCGAACGGGCGCATCCCCGCCTCGCGGAGGGGGATCCGGGCGATGTCGATGTCGACGCCGAGCTCGCCCTTGCTCGCCATCTCGGCCGCCGCCGAGGTCAGGCCGGCGGCCCCGAGGTCCTGGAGGGCGACGAGGAGGCCCCGGTCGAGGAGCTCGAGCGAGCACTCCATCAGCTTCTTCTCGGCGAACGGGTCCCCGACCTGGACGCTCGGGCGCTTGGACGCGTCGTCCTCCCCGAGCTCGGCGCTGGCCAGGACCGACGCCCCGCCGATCCCGTCGCGGCCGGTCGCCGCCCCGAAGAGAACGAGCACGTTGCCCGGGCCCTCGGCCGCCGACCGGATCAGGCGGTCCCGGGCGATCAGGCCGATCGCCATCGCGTTGATCAGGCAGTTCTGCTCGTACGGGGCCTCGAAGTAGACCTCCCCCCCGACGGTCGGGACCCCGATCGAGTT
>JAXDHK010000397.1:0-4926 GCA_034664545.1 Solirubrobacteraceae bacterium | reverse complement strand
GCCCTTGGCCGTGGCCGCCGTCCGGGCCCCGGCGGCCTCGGCGGAGGCGATCGCGGTCCTGTCGCCCCTGGCGAAGGCGGTGGCCAGGGCGCCGACCTCGGCCAGCGCCCTCCCCCCCTGGTCGAGGTAGGTCGCCACGACGGGGGCGTCCGGCCCCCCGGGGGACCGGAGGGCCCGCAGGCGGGTGAGCTCGGCCTGCTCGAGGGCCGCCACCCGGCGGACGACGGCCGCGGCCAGGGCGAAGCCCTTCGGGGTGTCCCCCTGGGCCACGACCGTCCGGGTCTGGGCCTGGACCTGGGTCATCGACGACCGGAACCCCCGGCAGACGGCGTCGGCCTGGGCGATGTAGGCGGCCTTGGCCGGGGCGGCCGGCGCGGCCAGCGCGGATCCCGTGGTCGCCGGGCCCGCGGTGCTCGCCGTCCGGGCGGCCCCGGTCCCGCCGCATCCGCCGAGCGCGGCGGCGGCGGCCAGCGCCGCCAGGGTCCCCCTCCGCATGTCGCCGCGCCCCGCCACTGCGCCTCCCGGTTGGCCGCCTCACCCGGTTGGTGGCGCCCGGCGGCTATCCTACGCCGAACCGGTCGGCGGGTCGGCTGGCCGCGTCTGACACGCCGCGTCGACCCGTCGCGGTTCGTCCGCGGTGGCCAGGAGCCCGGTGGTCCTCCCCGCCCCGTTCGGCCCCAGGGAGCCGGTCACCCGCCCGGACCCGATGTCGAAGCTCAGGCCCGGACCGCCTCGACTGAGCCGAAGCGCTTGTGGAGGTCGCGGATCTCGACGGGCGCCACGAGTCAGGGCACTCTAGCCCACCGGTCTGCGTGGCTTCTGTGACGTGGGTCACACAACCCGATGGCTCGCCGGCGCGCGGGAGACGCCGCGTTGCCGGCCGGCCGTTTGATTGGTGCTGATCGACCGTCGAGTGTCGGGTTGGCTATGTTACGTTCGTAGCACCCGCGGGTGCTTAGGGTCCGAGTTTACGTGGCGAGGAGTGGTGCGGCATGAGTTCGAAGACGTCGTTGCGGAGCGTGTGGTCGCGGCGTCGGAGTCGCGGCGCGCTGGTCGGGCTGCTGTCCGCGATGGCCGTACTCGCGGGGTCGTCGCCGGCGTTGGCCGCGCCGCCGGTGGCGAGCGTATTCCTTGGCCAGTTCGGGTCCGGCGGTTCGGGCGACGGCCAGTTCAGCCTGCCGTTCGGGGTGGCGGTCGATCCGTCCAGCGGCGAGGTGTACGTCGCCGACGAACTCAACAACCGCGTGGAGAGGTTCTCGGGCGTTGGTGGGTACCTCTCGCAGTTCGGCACGTCCGGGTCGGGCGACGGCCAGCTCTCCAGTCCGGAAGGGGTGGCGGTCGACCCGTCCAGCCACGACGTGTACGTCGCCGACGTCGACAACAATCGGGTGGAGAGGTTCTCGTCGGCCGGCGTGTACCTCTCGCAGTTCGGCACGTCCGGGTCGGGCGACGGCCAGTTCAGCTTTCCGATCGGGGTGGCGGTCGACCCGTCCAGTCGCGACGTGTATGTCATCGACGCGGGCAACAGTCGGGTGGAGAGGTTCTCGCCCGATGGCGTCGCGTACTTGTCGCAGTTCGGCACGTCCGGGTCGGGCGACGGCCAGTTCAGCTTTCCGATCGGGGTGGCGATCGACGCGTCCAGCGGCGACGTGTACGTCGTCGATCAGAACGACCCCCGCGTGGAGCGCTTTTCGGCGGCCGGCGTGTACCTGTCGCAGTTCGGCGGGTCGGGGGTGGGCGGCGGAACCTTCTCCAGTCCCGGCGGGGCGGCGTTCGATCCGGCGACGGGCGTGCTGTACGTCGCCGACCAGGCCAACGATCTGGTGGAGTTCTTTGGGCGCGGTCCGGTCGTGTCGGGTGCGCCGGTCGATGGCGGGACGGTGTACGCGTCGCGGCCGTCGCAGGTGGGTCGCGGCCCGTTCAGCTACACCTATCAGTGGCTTGACTGTCCGTCCGGTGGCGGGGCGTGCGTGAACAACGGCGCGGCGTCGGCGAGCAGCGGCTTGCGGTTGAAGCCCGGCGACGTGGGGCAGACGATCGAGGTCCAGGTGACCCAGACCAGCGCGTCGGGGACCGTCGGCCCGGTCACCAGCCCGGCGGTCGGCCCGGTGGCGCTCAGCCCGCCGGTGAACACGACCCTCCCGGTTGTCTCCGGGTCGACGATCGACGGCAGCGTCCTGACCGCGAAGTCCGGCACGTGGGGGGGGCCGGGTCCGCCGGTCACGAGCTACACCTACCAGTGGCAGTCGTGCAGTGGGGGGACGTGCGCGAACGTCGGCACCAACGCCTCGGGGTACCGCCTGGCACCCGGTGACGTCGGCCACACGATCCAGGTCCAGGTCAGCGCGACCAACGCCGACGGCACCGCGGCCCCGGTCACCTCGAACGCGGTCGGTCCGGTGACCGGGAGCCCGCCGGTCAACACCACGGCTCCGTCGATCACGGGCACCTACGCCACGGGCAGCCGCCTGATCGGGCACGCCGGGACATGGAGCGGGGTGCTGCCGATCAGCTACACCTATCAGTGGCAGCGCTGCCCCACCGGCTCCGCGGGAAGCTGCGTGGACATCCCGGGCGCGACGGTCAACAGCTACCGCCTCACCGCGGCCGACACCCACGTCCGGCTCGCCGTGAGCGCCACCAACGGTGACGGCGGACCGGTGACCGCATACTCGGCGATCGCGCCATGACCGCGCCCAGCCCAGCCGCCCCCACCAGCGCCCTTAACACGCCGTAACCCGAGCCGGTCCGCCTGGCCGGCCCCGGATCAGGATCTGGCCGCGATACCCCAGACCGCCTGCCCTCAGCTGGCCCCTCGCCGCCGCCCCGGGGGTCAGTAGGCTCGGGTCTCGACCGCGACCGGGATATCGTCGGGGTCGCCCCCGCGGCAATCAGGCCCTGGTGGCTGATCCGCTCGCTGCCTGGATGAGCGCCGCGCTCGCCTCGGTCGTCTGGATGTGGCACTCGATCTAGCCGCTCTACCCCCGCCGAGCCGGCGGCTCGGGCCCGCCACTTCGCCCATCTCGCCTGGACGATCGGCATGACCTTCCAGGTCTCGGACAACCTCAAGACCAACGGGTTCCGCCAGACGGCCCTCCGCCACGCGTCCGCTCCCATGACCGTTTCGCTCTCATCCACACGACGCTCCAAGTCGACCCCAGCACGGCGGCCATCCTACGCCGACCGGGTGGGCGGGTCGGCCGGCCGCGTCTGACACGCTATCCCCGTGCGCTTGGGCAGAGATCGCGGGCGGGGCGCCACCTCTCGGCGGCGGTTCGGGCCGACCCTCGGGGTCCACGACATGGCGATCGACCTCGGGACGGCCAACACCCTGGTCTACGTCGGCGGCGAGGGAATCGTCGTCTCCGAGCCGTCGGTCGTCGCGATCGACTCCTTCGACGGCCAGGTCCATGCCGTCGGGGCCGAGGCCGAGCGGATGCTCGGGCGGACCCCGGCCACCATCTCAGCCGTCCGGCCCCTGCGTCACGGGGTGATCGCCGACTTCGAGGTGACCGAGCAGATGCTCCGGTACTTCATCGGCCGGGTCCTCGACCGCCGGTGGGCCCACCCCCGCCTGATCGTCTGCGCCCCGTCCGGGGTGACCGGGGTCGAGCAGCGGGCGGTCGAGCAGGCGGCGCTCGCCGCCGGGGCCCGCCAGGTCCAGTTGATCGAGGAGCCGATCGCCGCCGCCATCGGGGCCGGCCTGGCCATCGAGGAGCCGGTCGGGCGGATGATCGTCGACGTCGGGGGCGGGACGAGCGAGGTCGCCGTGATCTCGCTCGGGGGCATCGTCCTCTCCCGGTCGGTCCGGGTCGGGGGATACGAGATGGACGAGGCGCTCGGCCACTACATGCGCAACGTCCACGAGCTGGCGATCGGGACCCGGACGGCCGAGGCGATCAAGCTCGCGATCGGCTCGGCCCTCCCCATGGCCACCGAGGAGACGCTCCCGGTCCGGGGCCGGCACCTGATCAGCGGGCTCCCGACCCAGGTCGAGCTCAACAGCGCCGAGGTTCGCGAGGCGATCCGGGCGCCGCTCCGGGAGATCCTCCTGGCCATCACCGAGACGCTCGAGGCGACCCCCCCCGAGCTGTCGGGCGACATCGCCCGGGAGGGCATCCTCCTCGCCGGGGGCGGGACCCTCCTCCGGGGCCTGGCCGGCCTGGTCGAGGCCGAGACCGGGATGCCGACCCGGGTGACCGAGTCCCCCCTGACCTGCGTCGTCCTCGGGTCCGGCCGGGCGCTCGAGCACTACGACCAGCTGGCCGGGACCGGGACCGGCCGCCGGGGACGGGCCAGCGGCCCGTCGAGCGCCTGACCCCGGGCTCGTCCCCGGTGGCCGGGGGACGTGTTCACGGCGTGAGCGGGTGTGGGCGGGCATTCCGCTGTCCACGGTCGCCGCGGATCATTGTC
Organism: Solirubrobacteraceae bacterium; assembly: GCA_034664545.1. Lineage (GTDB taxonomy): Bacteria > Actinomycetota > Thermoleophilia > Solirubrobacterales > Solirubrobacteraceae > Palsa-513. Next base: position 513 of record JAXDHK010000397.1, on the reverse strand, counting down.
GACCGGCGCGCTGAGCCGCCAGGAAGCGACGGCCCGGGGTCGGGTCGACCCCGAAGCGCTCGGCGTAGCGCTCGTGGACTTCCTCCCACGGCTGGTGGGCCTGCTCCTCGGAGAGGTGCCCGCCGGCGAGATGAGGCTCGAGCCGCGACAGGTAGGCCTCCCAGCCGGCGGCGGTCTGGGCTGCGCGCGCCCGGTCGTCGAAGACGTGGGTGAAGACCAGCCGACACCCGCCTTCCTGAGCGGCCAGCTCGAAGCGGTAGCGCTCGCCGGCGAAGGTCCAGGCCAGGCGATGGGGTGCGTCGACCTCGGTCACCTCGCCGGTCGCCCCGTAGGCCTCGAAGGTCTCCCCGGTCGCCGGCGTCCAGTCGGCGGCGGCGGGAAACCAGCGCTCGAGCTCCGTGGGCTCGGTGATCGCCCGCCAGACGCGCTCGACCGGGTGGGCGAGCGTGCGCTCGAAGCGCAGGGCCGGCCGACCGTCGATGGTCTCCAGGGTTCCGTCGGTCATGGGTTCTC
>JAXDHK010000396.1:0-5306 GCA_034664545.1 Solirubrobacteraceae bacterium | reverse complement strand
GCCGTAGCATCGGCGCCGTGCGCTGGACCCCGCTCGCGCTGGCCGTCGTCACCCTCGGCGGCCTGACCGCCGCCGGGCCCGCCGGGGCGGCCGGACCGGGGCACCCCTCCCGGGATCTCGTCCTCGTGCTCGACCGGGGCGTCGTCCATCCCCGGGTCGAGCCCGCAGACCCGGCCCTCGAGCTCCCCCGGAGCGTCGTCCATCCCCGGGTCGAGCCCGCCGACCCGGCCCTCGAGCTCCCCCGGAGCGTCGCCGCCGGGGTGGGGCGCCGGGCCGCCAAGGCCCCCTTGCCCGGGGGACACACCCCGGCCGGGGAGCTCGACCGACTCCTGGCCGCCGGGGCGATCGACCGGGCGACCCACGACCGGTACGCCAAGACCCTGGTCGACGCCCGCCGGTCGCTCGGCCGGCTATCCGGGACCCGCCGGGTCGAGCTCGGGGCCGTGCTCTCCAACCTCGATCGGATCGCCGCCGCCGGACTGCTCACCCCGTCGCGCCTTCCCGGCCTGATCCTGACGCTCGGGCGCAACCGCCAGTGGTGGACGACGGGCCCGCTCCTGGGCGACGGGCAGCGGGTCGGCTTCCCCGGGAGCCAGCTCGTCTGGGAGTACTACGCCGGCCAGGGCATCGAGATCCAGTGGCTGGGAACCTTCGGCCGGGCCAACGGCTACTTCCTCGGGGGCCGGGGCCACGACGCCGAGCTGACCGCCCTGCTCGACGAGGCGGTCGGGCTCGCCACCCAGCGGGCCGGCGGCCTCGCCTGGGAGTACGACTTCCGCTTCGACGGCGGGGCGCCCCCCTGGGTGAGCGGCCTGGCCCAGGGGACGGCGATCCAGGCGCTCTCCCGGGCGGCCGTCCGCTTCACCCGGGCCGACTACTTCAACGCCGCCCACGCCGGCCTGGGCGTGTTCGAGACGCCCCCACCCGACGGGGTCCGTGTGGCCACGCCGGCCGGGGCCCACTACCTGATCTACAGCTTCGCCCCCGGGGAGCGGGTCCTCAACGCCTTCATCCAGGCCCTCGTCGGCCTCCACGACTACGCCGGCCTGGCCAACAGCGACGACGGCCGGGCTCTGTTCTCGGCCGGGGAGGCCGAGGCCCGGCTCGAGGTTCCCGGCTACGACACCGGCGCCTGGTCGCTCTACGACCAGGCGACCGAGTCCGACCTCGGCTACCACACGCTCCTGCGGGACTTCCTCAGCCATCTCTGCTCGCGCCTGGAGGCCGCCGCCACTCCGGCCCCGCCGGCCGGGGGTCCGCCGCCACCCGGACCCACGGGCGGCACTCCGCCGACCCCGCCCGCCCCGGCCCCGGCCCCGAGCCCAGACGTCTACTGCACGGCCGCCGACCACTTCACCGCATACATGCACCAGCCCCCGGGGATCGCGATCGCCGCGGTCGGGCGAAGCCGAGCGGGCGCTCCGGCGCGCCTGCGGATCGGGCTGTCGAAGATCTCCGAGGTCACGCTGACCGCCAGCCGGGGCGGCCGGGCCGTCTACCGGACGACCGAGCGGCTCGGCCACGGGACGCGGACGCTGACCTGGCGTCCGGCCCAACCCGGCCGGTACCGGTTGACCGTCGCGGCGACCGACCTCGCCGGGAACGCCGCGGCCAGCGCCACGGTCGCCACCGTCGCCCCGCCCGTCCACCGCCACTGACCGGGTCGCCCCGGGCCCCACCCGGAGCCCACCCGGGCTTCGCGCCGGCCCACCCGACCCGCCCCGCCGGCTTCGGGGAGCGATCGGGCGGAGGGCTACACTCGGCCCGGTCGATGGCTCCCCGGACGATTCTCTACACCGGCAAGGGCGGCGTCGGGAAGACCTCCGTCGCGGCGGCCACGGCCCGCCGGTGCGCCGGGGCCGGCCTGCGCACCATCGTCCTCTCGACCGACCCGGCCCACAGCCTCTCCGACTCGCTCGGTTGCCGGCTCGGGGCCGCGCCCTCCCAGATCGGCGAGCACCTCTGGGGCCAGGAGGTCGCCGCCCAGGAGGAGCTCGAGCGCAACTGGTCGGCCGTCCAGGAGTGGCTCGGGGAGATCCTCGTCGAGCGCGGCGTCGACCGGATCTCCGCCGAGGAGCTGACCGTCCCGCCCGGCCTCGACGAGCTCTTCAGCCTGCTGGCGATCCGCCGCCACCACGAGTCCGACGACTACGACGTGATCGTGGTCGACTGCGCCCCGACCGGCGAGACGCTCCGCCTCCTGTCCTTCCCGGACGTCGCCCGGTGGTGGCTCCAGAAGATCTTCCCCGCCCAGAACCAGCTCCTGGCCGCGGCCCGACCGTTCGCCCGCGCGATGCTCGACATCTCCCTCCCCGGGGACGCCGTCCTCGACGACGTCAACCGGCTCGTGGCGAACCTGATCGCCATGAACCAGATCCTCCGCGACCGCGAGCGGGTCTCGATCCGGCTGGTGACCAACCCCGATCGCATGGTGATCGACGAGTCCCGCCGGACGTTCACCTACCTCAACCTCTACGGCTTCCTCACCGACGCCGTGATCGTCAATCGGATCTTCCCGCCCGGCGTCGGGTCCTACTTCGCCGACTGGCGCCGGCGCCAGCAGGAGCAGCTGGTCGACGTCGAGGACGCGTTCGCCCCGGTGCCCGTCCTCCGTGCCCCGTACTTCGCCGCCGAGGTCCAGGGCCCGGAGATGCTCGACGAGCTCGGGGCGGCCGTGTTCGCCGACCACGACCCCGCGGGGATCCTCCACCCCCGGCTCGCCCATGAGCTCGAGGTCGGCGACGGGTCGGCCACGCTCCGCCTCGACCTGCCCTTCGTCGAGAAGGCCGACATCTCGCTCAAGAAGATCGGCCTCGAGCTGATCGTCCGGGTCGACGGCCACAAGCGGACGATCATGCTCCCGCCCGGGCTCGGCGAGTTCCGCCCGACCGGGGCCGCCTTCGACGACGGCGCCCTCGAGGTCAGGTTCGCCGACGGCCGCCTCCGGTGACCGCCCCCGACCCGCTCGCCGAGATCCGCGACCAGCTCCGGGCGGCCACCGACGCCGCCGAGCGACTCGTCCGCGACGCCCGGCCCGGCCCGCCCGGGCCCGGTCGAGGTCCCGGGCGCCCGGACGCGGCCCAAGGGGGCGGGCGGCCGGACGCCGCCGGTCGAGGGCCCGCGCGCCCGGACGCGGGCGGTCGAGGGCCCGGCCGGCCAGGCGCCGCCGCTCGAGGTCCCGGGCGGCCCGACGCCACCGGTCGAGGGGCCGGCCGGCCGGACCCGCCCGGTCGGGGTCCCGGGCGGCCGGACACGCCCGGTCGGGGTCCCGGGCGGCCGGACGCGACCGGTCCGGCTCCGCCGGCGGGCTGGCAGGCGGCCGACGAGGGCAGCGTCCCGCCCGAGCTCCTCGCCCTGGCCCGCCTCCTCGGCGTGCTTCGGGAGATCCTCCCCCCCGAGCTCCACCACCAGGTCACCGACCTCATCCGCCAGCTGCTCGTCCTGCTCCGGGGCCTGATCGACTGGGCGGTCACCCACCTCGAGCAGGAGGGTCCCGGACGCGAAGTCGAGGTCGAGGACATCCGGATCGATTGACGCGGGGGGCCGGTCCGGAGTCGGAGGTCGGGGACATCCGGATCCGACTCGGGGCCGGGGGTCGGGGACATTCGGACCCGACTCAGGCCGGGAGGTCGAGGACACCCGGATCCGACTCGGGCCGGGGGTCGGGGACATTCGGATCCTGACTCGGGCCGTGCCGGGGACATCCGGATCCGACTCGGGCCGGACCGCCGGGGACGTCCGGATCCGACTCGGGCCGGGCGCCGGGGGACCCGGCGGTGGGGCCCGACCCGCGGCGTACAATCGCCGTGGTGGCCTCCAAGACCTGGATCCTGACGGGCTCGCCCGAGAACTTCGCGGTCACCCGCGAGCTCGGCTTCCGGCTCGTCGGCGCCAAGGAGCGCCGCCGCCGGCAGGCGCTCGAGATGGAGACGGGCGACCGGATCGTCTTCTATCTCACCCGGGTCATGGCCTTCGCCGGATCCGCCCTCGTCGACGGTGAGCTCTTCGAGGACCGGGCCCCGCTCTGGCCGGGCAAGCCCGGCAAGGCCGATCCCTACCCCTGGCGCCTCCCGACCGTCCCCGAGCTCGTGCTCGACGAACCCGATTGGATTCCGGCCGCGTCGCTGGTCGGTCAGCTCGAGCACATCGGGAAGTGGCCGCCCGAGCACTGGAAGCTCGCGTTCCAGGGCCAGCTCCGAACCGTCTCCGACGCCGACGCCGCCCTCCTGGTCGACCGCATGCGCAGCGCCGGCGCCGTGCGGGCCTGACCGGCCGAATCGTCGTGGCGGCGCCCGACCGGCAGTCCGGCCCAGCCCCCGGTCCCGACCGGCGCTCAGGCCCGGCGACCGGCCCGGGCCAGCGGCTCCGGCGGGTATGGAGCGCCCTCGCCCGGGAGGAGCGCTTCGCCGCCGGCGCCGGCGTCCTCCTCTGGGGCTCGATGTTCCTCCCCTGGTACGGCAAGAGCGTGACCGAGGCGATCCGCGGGTCCCTGCACGCGGCCGGGTACACCCTCAGCGCGTTCGGCTCCTTCTCCTTCGTCGAGGCCGCCGTCCTCCTCGTCGCCACCAGCGTCCTCGTCCTCCTGTTCGCCCGCGGCGAGCGCCGGGCCTTCCACCTCCCCGGCGGGGACGGCGGGGTCATCTTCGCGGCTGGGGTCTGGACCGGCCTGCTCATCTTCTACCGGATGCTCGACAAGCCCCGGACGACCGGGACCGCCCAGCTGACGACGACGATCGGCCTCCAGTGGGGAATCTTCGTCGCCATGGCCGGGGCCATCGCCCTCGCCTACGCCGGCACCCGGATGCGGGCCGCCCGACGGCCCGAGCCGGCCCCGATCGAGGACCCGACGCTCAGGCCGCCTCGCCCCCGGCGCCCCGGGCCCGCCCCCCCGCGCACCCGGCCGGGCCGGCCCCCGCCGGACACCCAGCGCCCGACCGGCGCGTCACCCGACCCGGCGGGTCGGCCCGAGCCCGAGGACGACGCACCGACCGAGGTGGCCCCCGGCGACCCGGCCGATCCCGACACCGAGCCCGTCCCCCCGTTCGACTTCGAGGCCGCCGACCGGGCCCGGCGGCGGAGCGCTCGGCGGCGCGGGCCCGACGGCGTCCCCGAGTTCGACCCGTTCGGCGAGCGCTGAGCCCCTACTCTCCCGCGGACTCGCCCGCCGCCTCGGCCTCAGGCTCGCCGCCCGCCGCCTCGGCCCCAGGCTCGCCGCCCGTCGCCTCGGCCTCACCGCCCGCCGCTTCGCCGTCAGGCTCACCGCCCGTCGCCTCGGCCTCACCGCCCGCCGCTTCGCCCGCGGCCTC
>JAXDHK010000395.1:0-3390 GCA_034664545.1 Solirubrobacteraceae bacterium | reverse complement strand
TGAGGAGGCTCGTGCCGACGTTGCCGGTGGCCCCGGTGACGACTACGCGCATCGCTCGCCCGCCGGAGCCGTTCCCCTACCGCTCACGCCGGGGGCCTACCCGGTCGGGACGGGGGGCGAACCTCGGCTGGGGAAGCGATCATTGGGCGACGCCTGGGAGCGGCGGTCAGGGGGCGTCGTAGCCACCCCGGCCGGCGGCCCGAGCCGGCATGGGTGAGACGCCCAGGCGTTCCGCGCGCCCGAGCTTGGTGGCCCTCAGGTGGAGCAGCTCGCCGACCCAGACCTCGAGGGCCCGTGGGTGAGATGCGGGCCGACCAGCACGTCGACGAGCACGCCGACGCTCAGCTCGCGGGCGATCGGATCGGGAAGGGGAAGGTGTGAATCGACCGCGTACCGGCTCCCCCGACCGTCGCGCTCGCGCGTGATGTAGCCGGCGTCGGCTAGCTCGCCGACGATGCGCCGCACCGCGGTCTCGCTGATGCCGATCCGCTCACCTAGGTCTGCAAGCTCTACGCCGGGGTCGCCGGCGATGCAGAGCAGCGCCTGGCCGTGGTGGGTGAGAAACGTCCAGTCGACGGGAATACGCCTACTCACCGGTGCGGCGCCCGGGTCGGCTCGGTGATCCTCTAAGTGTCGAAAACCGCATAGACTGCGAATAGCCGCCGTTCTCCCCGGCCTCGCTCGCGTTCGGCCGTGACGTCTCGCCCAGCCGCTCCCGCAGTTCCACCAGGCGTGCGGTCAGTCGCGCCGCGATTCCACGCAGCCGATCGAGGTCCGTGTTTACGGCGGCCATCTCGAGCATGTCCACGGCCATGACCCGAGTATCGAGTTCTGAGCGCAGGCGCGAGTGGGCCGAGCGGCTCACCGGGCCGGTGGGTTTGTACCCAGGTTCGTGCGGCGTTGTACTGACTCGCGCTCAGCTGATGAGCCCGCGCCGCATCGCCTCCGCAACGGCCGCCGCCCGGCCGGAGACGCCGAGCTGCATGTAGGCCCGCGCGAAGTGTCGCTTAATCGTGGCGGTGCTCACCCCCATCTGACCGGCGATCGCCTCAGCACGGCAGCCGCGGGCGGCGAGCTGCAGCACCTCGACCGCGCGCGGGGTCAGCGCCGGGCCGACGAGCTCGCCGCGGCGACTGGCGAGAAAGTGCCCGATCTCATGCCCGATCCCATACAGCGCGCGCGACAGCCGATCCGTAAGTGCGATCGGCTCGACGGAGAGGAACTCCAGCACAGCGACCGTCTCGTGCTCGAACACCGCAGGTACCGCCAACGCCGTTTCGATCTCCGCCTGCCGGATCGCCATGACGCGGTCCCGAGGAGCGCTCGCCGACAGATCCGTGGCGAGAATCGGCTGCCCCATCGAGAACGCCCTCCCGATCGTCGGCGAGCCCGGGCCCGGACGCCATCGTACGGTCGCTGCCGCGACCCACTCGAGTTCGGCAGACGCGGCGTGCCACATCGCTCGCACGGCAAAGCTCTCGTAATTACGGGCCCACAATGCACCGAACACAAAGCCCATCGCCCGCGCCAGACCCGCCAGCAGCTCCGTAGCGCTGTCCTCGAGCGTCCGCCAGCCCTCGAGTCCCTCGGTGACAGCGACCCTCGCAGCGACCTCGCGCTCAAGCCGTCGCTGGGCAGTCAGATCCTGCACCAGGCCGATAACGCGCAGATCCCCGGCCTCGCTCTCAGAGACCACGGCAACCGTCGCGCGCAGCAAGATCACGTCTGCGTCGTCGCGACGGAAGCGATACTCGACGCTGCGCGGCTCGCCGGCGGTCAGAGCCGCAAGCGTCGCCATGACCTGCTCCAGATCATCCGAATGGACACGGTCTACCACGTACTCGGCCGACGGGACGATCGCTCCGATGTCGAGCCCGAATAGGCGGAACATGTTGTCCGACCACGCCAGCTCACCGGTTGCCGGCACCCACTCCCAGCTCCCGAGCCCAGCTAGCCGCTCCGCATGATCCACAACGAGTGGATCGCGCGCGACGCGGTGTCGGTGCCCGGACGCTTCGGTCACCGCATCAGGATCCCACCCCGCACTGTGGCTCGCTCGCTTGGGCTTTCGACCACCGATACCTCCTCAATCGTGCCCTCACTGGATCGCCAGGGCCTGCTCGATCGATGATCGCCGCTGGAGAGTACGTCGGCAGGGTGGCAGCAATAGGCCCTCTCTCCCCCCGGTGCGCGCGGCTCGAATCTTGACCCAACGGCGGCCTTCGTCGATCGTCGGCGTTGTGGGCACCTTCGCGATATCCGTATCTTGGCATCAATGGTGGTGGTGCGTTGCGCAACCGGCAATTGCGAGTCAGCTGCGCCGAGCGATCACCGCGCGTGCCAGGCGTCGTCGGCCCGGGTCAGGGCGACGACCGCCTCGGGGAGGTCGTCGGCGGCGACGTCCGCCACCGTGACCTGCTCGAGCACGGCCCGGAGGTTCGCCCGGAGGGCGATCCAGACCCGCTGGAGCGGCTCGGCCGACCCCTGGTAGACGACCTCCTCGGGGCGCTGTCCGCGCACCCCGACCAGGGGCCCCTCGACGGCCCGGATGACCTGGGCGAGGGTGATCTCCGCGGCCGGTCGGCTCAGCCAGTAGCCGCCGTCGGGGCCGCGCTGGCTGCGGACGATCCCGGCGCTTCGGAGTTGGGTGAGGATGTTCTCGAGGAAGGAGACGGGGATCTCCTGGGCCGCGGCCACGTCGTCCATCTTCCGGGGGGACCCCTCGTCGGCTCGGGTGAGCTCGACCGCGGCGCGGACGGCGTAGTCGGCCTTGGCGGTCACCCGCACGGCCGCAGCCTCTCAGAGATGGGGACCGCCCCAGGATCCGCGCCGGCGCTCGGCCCGGCTGACGCCCTCGAGCAGGGCGGCCCGGAGCCACCTGCTCGGTCGGGACGGGGGTGGCCGGGGGGGAGGCTGGGTGTCGAAGACGAAGCGCTCGAGGGCGGCGACGATGGCCGCGGCCTCCTCGGGCGACGCGCCCGGGGCGATCAGGGTGAGCCGGGGCCGGCCCGGGGGCCCGGCCGGGGAAGGCTTGGGCGGGCGGGTCACGGCTGGGGATGATGGCACGGACGGTAGGGTTCGCCGATGGCTGACCCGGACCGGTGGTGATCTGAGTGGGTCTCCCGGTGATCGGCCACGACGCCGTCCTCGCGGCCGTCAGCCCGAACGAGGCGATCGACCGGGTGCGCGACGGCTTCCTGCGCCACCACCGGGGGGAGTGGGAGATGCCGGCCAAGGTGTACCTCCCGTGTCCGCCCGACGGTGACTTCCGGGCGATGCCGGCCCGGGGGGACGGGCTCGCGCTGTTGAAGTGGGTCTGCTCGTTCCCGGGCAACGCCGGGACCGGGCGCCCGACCGTGGCCGGGGTGATCGCCGTCTCGGACGCGACGA
>JAXDHK010000394.1:0-6435 GCA_034664545.1 Solirubrobacteraceae bacterium | reverse complement strand
CTCAGCCGCCGGCGTCGGTCAGGCGGGGATCGCTGGGGTTCGCGGCCGGGCTGTTCGTGGCCGGGGTGCTGATCGCCGGGGGAGTGGTCGCCCTGACCAGTGGGGGCGGCACGGCGTCGAAGCCGCCGCCCCCGGCCAAGCTGCCGACGCTGACCCAGAAGTTCAACGACAAGTCGCTGGGGGTCACGGGTCTCATCACGAGGCGCTGGGTCGTCGGGGGAATCGGGCCGATCCTCCACCTGGTCAGCGTCGACCGGAAGGCGGTGATCGCGATCGGGGCGCCCGGCGCCGCGCGCACCGCCCACGGCGCCCTCCACGCGGCGATCGCGACCATCCGCAAGGTGTACAAGCAGGTGACGCTCAACCAGGCCCTCGGATCGACGCTCGGCGGGCGCCCGGCGCGCAGCGTGGTGATGTACGGGACGAACCCCCGGGGGGCGCGCCTGCGGATCCTCGTGGCCACCGCCGAGGGGCGCAAGCTGGCCTACGTGATGCAGGTGTTCACGGCGTCGAATGCCCCGCTGCGGACGCTCGAGGAGGCCCAGCAGATCATCGCCACCCTCCGCTTCAACAACTGAGCGGACCCCTCGGCGGCGGCCTCAGCGCACGCCGGCGGTGGCGATGACCGCGCTCGGGCCGGTCGTCGCCGCGTTGTGCCCGCTCGAGCCGAAGGCGATCACCAGGCCGGCCAGGCGGGCCGACCGGGCCTGCCGAAGGACGCGCCGAAGCCGCGCGGCCACGCCGATCGAGACCGCCTTGGACTCCCCGGGCCCGAGGACGAAGAGCGCCGACCCGAGCGTCGTGCCCCCCCGGAGCGTCGACTCCCGCTTCCTGGCCGGGAGCGTGACGACCCGGGCGACGCCCCGGCACCGCCCGGCCGCCCGGGGGCAGGCCAGCCGGAGCGACAGGGTTCTCCGGCCGACGAGCCGGGGCGGGGAGAGGCCGAGGGTCGGAGGCGGTCCCGGGGGCGTCCGGGCGGCATCGGCGGCCGCCGGGGCCGGAGCCGGGGGCGGGGGCGGGGCGCTCGGGGTCGGAGCGACCGGTGCGGCCGGGCTGCCCGTGGCCTCTGCCGCCGGGGCGGGAGCGGGGGCCGCCCCGGGATCGGGGCCGGCGGGCGGGGTCGGCGCCGGCGCCAGCGGGCCGGCTGGCGCCGGAGGGGCCGCGGTGACGGTGGCCGTCCCGTCGTCGGCCGCGTTCCCGAGGAGCCCGGCGACCTTGACGTGGAAGGGTTCGGTCCCGGCCTGGGCGAAGGTGTGGCCGGCGCTCACCGGGTAGGTGCAGATCAGGCCGGCCTGGGTCGGGGGCCCGACGGTCGCCACGGACGTGGTCGCGTCGGCCCAGTCGACGGATGCCGTGTAGCTCTCGGGCGCCGGGCAGGCGAGCGTCGCCGTGTCCTCGACCTGGGCCACCGTCCCGGCGTAGGGCGTCCCGGCCGCCGCGTCGATCGGCGTCGCGTGGACGCCCAAGCCGACCGCGCCGGCGCTCGGGACAGGGGTGAGCAGGATCGCCACGCCGGCCAGCCCCGCGAGCCGCGTTGCCCCCCGGGGCCGGCGGCCGCGGCGGCGGGGGTGGGCTCGGTGGCGCATCTACCCATCGCCTACCCCCTCCCCGGGGGGTGAAACATCCTCAGCGCAGGCCGCGGGTGCCGATCACGACGGTCGGGCCGGTCGCCGCGGCGTTGTGGCCGTTGGAACCGAAGGCGATCGCCACGCCGGCCACCCGGACCGACCGGGCCTGGCGCAGGACGCGGCGCAGCCGCTTGACCACCGGGATGGTGACCGTCTTGGCGTCGCCGGAGCCGATCACGAAGAGCGCCGACCCGAGCGACGTCCCGCCCCGGAGCGGGGCCTTGGTGCCCCGGGCGGGAAGGGTGATCACGCGCGCGACGCCGCGGCACCGGGCGGCCGACGCCGGACAGGTCAGGCGGAGCGAGAGGGTGGTGGTTCCGGTGACCCGGGGCGCGGAGACGCCGACGAGCGGGGGGGGCGCCGGTGGGGCCGGGGTCACCTTGGCCGCGGGCTTCGGCGGGGGCGGCGGCGGGGGCGTCGTGTCGTCGGGCGGGGGTGGGGGCGGCGGGGGTGCGTCGACGGTGACGCTCCCTGCGGCGGTGGCCGTCGCCCCTCCGGCGGTGTCGGTGACCGTGGTCGTCGTCGCGTAGGTTCCCGCGCCGGGGTAGGCGTGCCCGGCGCTGACCGTGAAGGTCCCGTCCGGACCGGCGGCGATGGCCGGGTCGGTCGTCGTCGTCCCGTCTCCCCAGGCGACCGTGGCCGTGTAGAGGCCGGGCGCGGCGTTCGGGTCGGCGTCCCGGAAGTTGGCCACCGCCGCCTCGAACGAGGTCCCGGCCTCCGCCGAGACCTGGTTTCCGGCGGCGGCGAGCGGGGCGTCGGCGACCCCGGCGGAGGACGAGGCCGTGGTCTGCTGGCCGTTGGGATCGGCGATGGTCACGGTCACGGCGTAGTTGCCCGGCCGGGCGTAGGCGTGGTCGGCGGTGACGGTGAACCCACCCGACCCGTCGGCGCCGACGGTCCCGCCCGCCGGCCCCGATCCGTCGCCCCAGTCGACGCTCGCACTGTAGTGGCCGACCGGCCGGCCGGGGTCGGCGTCCGAGAACGAGGCGAGCGTCGCGGTGAACGGAGCTCCCTCGGTCGCCCCGAGCTGGACTCCGGTCGAGCGCAGCGGGGCATCCACGGCGACGACCGACGTCGCTGCCGTGGACCGCTGGCCCCCGGGGTCGACGATCGTCACCGTGACCGGGTAGCTCCCGGGTTCGGCGTAGGCGTGCTCGGCACCGACCGTGAACCCCCCGGCCGGGTCGGCGGCGATCGTCCCGGCCGTCGTCGCCCCGTCGCCCCAGGCGACGCTCGCCGCGTAATAGCTCGGGGGCCGTCCCGGGTCGGCGTCGGCGAAGCCGGCGACCGTGGCCCGCAGGACGGTCCCCTCGGTGGCGGCGAGCTGCCTCCCGGTCGAGCTCAGCGGGGCATCCGCGACCGTGACCTGGGTGGTGGCGGCGGTCCGCTGGCCGCCGGGATCGATGATCGTCGCGGTGGCGGTGTAGACGCCCGGGTCGGGGTAGGCATGCCCGCCGGTCACCGCGAAGCCGCCGCTCGGGCCGGCCGCGACCGTCGCCACGCTCGTCGTCCCGTCTCCCCAGTCGACGCTCGCCGCGTAGTAGCCGGCCGGCCGGCCGGGGTCGGGGTCGGTGAAGGTGGCCACGCTCCCGCTGAACGCCATGCCCTCGACGACCGTGATCTGGGTCCCGGTGGCGCTGAGCGGGGCGTCGGATACCGTGACGGGGACGCTCGCTCCGGTCGTGCTCCCCCCGTCGTCGGCGATCCCGACGGTGGCGGTGTGGGGGCCGGGGTCGGCGTAGGTGTGGCCGGCGAAGACGGCGAAGCCCCCGCCGGGGTCGACGGTCACGGTCGCCGGACCGCTCGCCCCGTCGCCCCAGGCGACCGTGGCCGAGAAGTCGGCGACCGTGGCGTTCGGGTTGGCGTCGGTGAACGTGGCGATCGTCGCCCCGAAGGCCGCCCCCTCGGTCGCGCCGACCGGGACCGCGGTAGCGGCGAGCGGGGCGTCGGCGACCGTCGCCGTGGCCGATCCGGTCCCGGTACCGAGGAGCCCGCCGTTGACGGTGACCGTGAACGCCTCGGCGCCCTCCTCGGCGAACGTGTGCCCGGCGCTGACCGGATAGGCGCAGTTGAGGCCGTTCTGTGCCCCGTTCCCGACGGTCGCCGGGGCGGGCGGGTGGCCGTCGGCCCACTGGACGGACGCCGTGTAGTTCGCCGGCTGACAGCCGAGACCGGCGAGGTCGGTGAACGTGGCCACGTCGCCGGCGAACGGGTTCCCCTCGACCGCGGCGACGTTCTGGGCGGCGACGGTCAGGGCGAGAGCCGATTCGGCCGGGGAGGCGACGAGCAGCATCCCGGCGCAGGCGAGGATCACGCCGAGGCGCCGACCGCGCCCCGCCCTCCGATCCCCCCCGTGTGCGTGCGCGCTCCGTCGCTGCATCCGAGGTGACGCTACCACCCCCGGGGCGCCCGGGACCCCGGTGCTCGGCGGGTGCCGAGGCGGTGATCGCCCGGGGGCGGGGCCGGTAGGATGGCGCCCATCGAGCCGAGCGGTGCCATCGCGTCAGATCCGCCCGTCCCCCCGGGAGCGGGGATCGGCCGGGCGCCCGCGACGCCGGGGACGGCCGGCCGGGCCGACCGCCGGAGCGCGGGCGGCGGCGGCCGACGCCGGGTGATCGGGTGATCTCGACGATCATCCTCCTGGTCGGCTTGGCCCTCCTGGCCGACGTCGGGGCGATCGTCCTCTGGCAGGAGCCGGTCTCGGCCCTCTACGCCCGGGTCCAGCAGGACCGGCTGGCCGGACAGGTGGCCCGGGAGGAGCAGAGCGTCCCGAGCGCGGGCGAGGCCCACGCGCTCGAGCACCTGCGGACCAACCGCCAGCGGCTCGCCCTCCTCGCCCGGACGCTCCGGCACACGGCGCCCCGGGGGGCCGGCGTCGGGCGGCTGCGGATCCCGACCCTCGGGGTCAGCTACCTCCTGGTGAAGGGCGCCGACACCGAGTCCCTGAAGAAGGGCCCGGGGATCTACTCCCAGACTCCGTTCCCCGGAACGCCGGGGACGACGGCGGTCGCCGGACACCGGACGACCTACCTGGCGCCGTTCCGGAACATCGATCGCCTCCGGCCGGGCCAGACGATCCGGATCCAGATGCCCTACGGGGACTTCACCTACGCGGTCGAGAAGACCCGCATCGTCGAGCCGACCGACTTCAGCGTGATCCGGCCGGTCGGCTACCAGCGCCTGGTCCTGAGCGCCTGCGATCCGCCGTTCAGCGCCGCCAAGCGGATCATCGTGTTCGCCCGGCTCGTCCACCGGGCGGTCCGGGGCCGGGCCTTCCACGCCGCGTCGGCCGCCCCGGTCGGCCAGTCGGGTCCCGGGGTGCCGGTGCTCGCCCTGATCGCCGTCCTCGTCCTCGTGGCCGTCCCGCTCGGCGTCTATGCCGGGGTCGTGCGCATCGTCCGCCGCCTGCGCCCCCGCTTCGGCCGGGGCGCCTGAGCGCCACCGGCCGGCCCGGCTAGGTCGGGGCCAGCCCCAGCTCCAGCTCCAGCCAGACGGTGGTCCCGGCGTCGGAGGCCACGCCCCAGGCGGTGGCCAGCCGTTGGACGAGGAAGAGGCCGAAGCCGCCGTCGATGCCGGGCTGGCGCGAGGGGTCGAGGGCGAAGCCGGGACCATCGTCGGTGACGCTCATCCGAAGCGAACCGTCGGCGACGCTCGCGCTGAGATGGATCGTCGCGTCTGCCCCGGCGCCGGAGTGGCGCAGGGCGTTGCTGACGAGCTCCGAGGCCAGGAGGACCGCGTTCTCGCGGACGCCGTCCCCGAGCCCGAGGCTCGCAATGGCGCGACGAGCCAGCGCCGGGGCGGCTGCGCTCATCGGCAGGTCGAGCGCGAGTTGGTTCCCCAGCATCCCACCGCCTCTTCGGTCATCCCGGATCTCTGGCGCATACCCGGCGCGGGTCCCCGGGAAACTCGTGGCCTCGGAAGATCGAACGAACGCCGAAGCGACAGGTTTCGCTTTCGGTGGGGCCGGGCAACCCGGGCGCATGTTCCGGGGGTTCCGCGTGCGCCTTGCCATCGCCGCCGGCCTGGCGCTCGCGGGCGGCCCGGCGGCGGCGGCCGGGGCGGCCACCCCGCCCCCGCGGCAGGCCGTCGCCGTGGGCGGCGGGGGGGCGGCGGCCACCGTCGACCCGGACGCGACGCGCGTGGCCATCGCCGTGCTCCGGCGGGGGGGCAACGCCGTCGACGCGGCGATCGCCGCGAACGCCGCGCTCGGCGTGACCGAGCCCTACGTCGCGGGTCTCGGGGGCGGGGGATTCATGGTCGTCTACCTGGCGCGATCGCACCGGGTGGTGACGATCGACGGCCGGGAGACGGCCCCCCGGGCGTTCCCGGAGAACGCCTTCGTCGACCCGGCGACCGGCGCGCCGATCCCGTTCTACCCGCAGCGGGTGACGAGCGGGATGGCGGTCGGCGTCCCGGGGACCCTGGCGACGTGGGAGGCGGCGCGCCACCGGTACGGGACGATGTCCCTGCACGCGCTCCTCGGTCCGGCCGCCAGCCTGGCCGACCGGGGGTTCGTCGTCGATCAGACCTACCACGACCAGACCCTCCAGAACCTGCCCCGGCTGAGCGCCTTCGCGGCCAGCCGGGCGCTCTACCTCGGGGCGGACGGCCAGCCGCCGGCCGTGGGGAGCGTCGTGCGCAACCCCGACCTCGCGCGCACCTACCGGCTGCTCGAGCGCCGGGGCCCGGCCGCCTTCTACCACGGGCCGATCGGGCGGGGCGTCGTCCTCGCGGCCGACTACCCGCGGGTGGTGGCCCAGAGCACGCTCGGGTTCCCGGTCCCCGGGGGCGTCATGCGCCGGGCGGA
>JAXDHK010000393.1:0-3420 GCA_034664545.1 Solirubrobacteraceae bacterium | reverse complement strand
CGCCCTCGAGCGGGAGATCGAACGGATCGGGGAGATGGCGGCCGAGCTGCGCCAGCCCCGGGCGATGGCCTTCGTCCCTCTCCACCGGGGCATGCTCGCCGTCACCGGCGGACGCTTCGCCGAAGCCGAGCGCCTCAACGCCGAGTCCCTGGAGATCGGCCGGCGCGTGGCCGGGTCGGTGAGCCAGCTCGCCGCCCACTCCCAGCTCCAGCTGATCCGCCTCCACCAGGGGCGCCTCCCCGAGCTCGAGGACCTCGTCCGGGGGATGCTCGCCTCCTACCCGGAGATCGTGGCCCTCCGCTGCGGCCTGATCGCCCTGCTGCTCCAGGCCGACCGGCCCGAGGAGGCGCGCGTCGAGTTCGAGCGGGTCCTCGGCGGCGGGCTGGGCGCCCTGCCCCGCAACAACACCCACATCCTGGTCGTCGCCCTCCTCGGGGGGGCGGCGGTCGAGTTCGAGGACGTCCCCCGGGCCCGGGTCCTCTACGAGCGGCTCGAGCCCTTCCGGGCCAGGTGGGTCGTGGCGCCGAGCGCCTGCGCCGTCTGGCCGGTCGAGCGCTCGCTCGGCCAGCTGGCCGGGGCCATCGGGGAGGTCGAGCTCGCCCTCTCGCACCTGGCCTCGGCCCGGTCCCGGGCCGAGGAGGCCGACGCGCTCCCGAGCCTGGCCCTGGTCGCCCTCGACGAGGCCCGGATTCTCGCGGCCCGCGACGACGAGGGCGACGCCGCGGCGGCCGCCCGGCGGGCGGGTGACGCCCACGCGCTCGGCGCGAGCCTCGGCATGCGCCGGGTCGCCGACGCCGCCGGCGCCCTCGCCCGGACGCTGGGGGCCGCCGGCTCGCCCCGGCCGGAGCCCGACGTGGTGGCGACGCTCGAGCACGAGTGACCCCGGGCCGCGCCGCGCCGGCGTGAGCACGATGTGAGCGCCCTTGTCGCCCTGACCGCCCCGGCCGGTGGGGGCCGCCGTCCGCCTGGGGTCTGGCCGGGGTCGGGGTGTCAGCGGCTGTGACTGCCGGGCCCCGCGGCGGCGTGGTCCGCCTCCGGAGGGGCGGCGGTCGTCAGCCGTCCCGGCCGGCTCGTTCGGAGCCGGCCGGGGGGTGACTCACCTCAGGACTGCGGCGCCTCGGCCGGGTGATAGGCCGGCCCCTGCTTTGTCACCTTGCCGGCCTTCTCGAGCGCCGGGAGAACCCGATACAGGTAATTGCGCTTCATCCCCATCGTCTTGGCCAGGTCGGCGGCCGTGACGCCCGGCTGCGCCTGGATGAGCTCCAGCGCCTGCTGGGCCCGACTCCCGCCCCGCGGCTCGCGCGGGGCCGGCGCGGCGTGTCCGTTGGTGGATCCTCCGGCCCGGGCGGCCGGACGGCGCCGCCGGCGCGGGGCGGAGGAGGCCGTCGGCCCGCCGCCGGTGGTCTGGAGGATCCCGTCGATTCGCTTGAGCCGCTCGAACTCGGTGCTCAGCTGCTCGATCTGCTGCTCAAGCTCGGCGAGCCGCTCCTGTACCTGTTCCTGAATCGCCTTCGCATCCGGCATATTCTCTCCTCGCGCTTGAACATTTGGTGACCGCGCTGATTAGCATATATGCGAAAGCGCACGAGGGAGTGAGCAGGTTAGCTGTATTACTCAAGGTTTCTTGAGTAGTCACAGGGATTGGCGCGGTGTGAGTGGTTAGAGCGTTGGTCGACGCTTGGGATGTGGGCGTCCGCCGCCGCCCCACGCACGTGCCGTGCTACCTCCCGGGGCGGCCGTCGGGCCGGCCCCGGGGCGCTCGCGTGACTTCAGCAGGCGATGATCCGCATGATCAGATCACCCCCTCTCGGGCGTCGCGCTTGCGCGCGAAGTAGACGAGCTTGGCGTGGTCGGTCTCGGCCCAGCAGTCCTCGAGGTAGCCCCCGGGGCGATGGCCGGCCACGGCGACGCACTCGAGCTCCGCTGCGGCGAGCGCCTCGTGGATGACCTCCGGCGGATGGTGTCGCTGGACGTGGCGGCTCGATACCCGCCGCCAGAGCCCGTCCTCGGCTTCGACGAACGCCTCGATGGTCGCGCTCGCGGCGTCTCCGGGCTCGAACGGGTCGTCGGCCTCGCCGTGCCAGCAGAAGAGGCCCTCGGGATCCTCGGCCAGGGACGTGGTGGAGAAGGCGGTGCGATATGTGGTCACCGAGTTGACGTCGAAGGCGTAGATGCCGCCGTCGGCGAGCACCTCGGCCACGCTCCGGAACGCGGCGACCAGGTCCTCGGGGGACAGGAGGTAGTTGAGGGCGTCCTCGATGCAGGTGACGAGGTCGAAGGTGCCGAGCGCCGGAAGGTCGCGCATGTCGGCGACGAACAGGTCCTCGACCCGGTCGGCGTACTTGCGCCGGGCCTCGGCGAGCATCTCAGGTGAGAGGTCACAGCCGCTGACCTCGTAGCCGCGGCCGAGGAGGGGGGCGAAGCTGTTGCCCGTCCCGCAGGCGACGTCGAGCACGCGACTCCCGGTGAGGCCGAGGTCGCGGGCCCACGCCTCGATCCGGCCGAGCCAGTTCTCGTAGGCGGCTCCGGCCATGAAACGGTCGTAGTGGGGGGCGAGGGCGGCGTAGGCGTCCTGAACCTGATGGGTCGTCTCGATATAGCTCATGGAGGGAATGACCCGGGGGCGGCCGAAACCGTTTCAATGCGCCTCAGAACTTTTTGTCGCTCGCGGCTGCGAACGGGACCTCTTGGACGAGACGCGAACGTGGGACTGGGAGTCGATCAGACGACGCTGCGCGCTCGAGGCCCGGCGGATCCTGCGGGATCCGGCCGACGCGGACGACGTCGTCCAGGAGGCCATGGTCCGGGCCTGGAGCCGCCGGGAATCGTGCCGTTCGCTCGACGGGCCCCTCCCGTGGTGCCTCCAGATCACGCGCCGCGAGGCGTTTCGGAGGCTGGCGCGGCGGCGGGCAGCCGGCGAGCAGACCCTCATCGAGGCCACCGACCCCTCGGCCTCCGAGGAGTCCGACCGGGTGATCGATCGGGTCGACCTCGGCCGGGCGGTCGCTCATCTCCACCCTGACGAGCAGGTCTTGCTCGCTCTGCGATACTCTCACGACTATTCTCAGCCTGAGATTGCACGGACGCTCAGAATCCCCGAGGGAACCGCGAAGGTACGGCTGCATCGTGCTCGCAAGCGGTTAGAGACTCTCATGGAACAGGCCGCTTGAAGCCCTACGCCGACATCACCGACCCCCGCGTGGTCAAGGCGCTCGCCCACCCGGTCCGGGCCCAGGTGCTCGCCATGCTGGGCGACCGCGTCGCCAGCCCGAACGAGCTCTCCCGCGAGCTCGGGGTGGCTCTCGGGTCGGTCAGCTACCACGTGCGCCGGCTCGTCAGCCTCGGCTTCCTCGAGCTCGTCAGGAAGACTCCCCGGCGGGGCGCGATCGAGCACTACTACACCGCCATCCACCGGCCGCG
>JAXDHK010000392.1:0-4268 GCA_034664545.1 Solirubrobacteraceae bacterium | reverse complement strand
CTCTTCAACCCCTACGAGCGCCCGGAGGCGACCCCGGCCGAGAAGATCGTGCTCGCCCGCCGGGATCCCCTCGACGTGAAGACGGTCGAGCTGATGTTCGACGAGATCGGGCTGCTCGTGCTCGAGGGTGACGCCGCCGGCCTCGCCGCCCGGGTCGCCGAGCTCTCGGCCATGCGCCCGGCCCCGACGCAGCCGGCGAACGGGTCCAGCACGGAACGTAGACTGGCCTCGCGATGACCTCCCTGCCCCTCGCCTTCTCGCTGTCCACGGAGATCAAGACGATCGGCGCCTACGCGGGCTTCGCGTCGGTGATCGGCCTGGCCGTGCTGACCCTCCTGTACTTCGCCCAGGCCCGAGAGCTCCGGCGCCTGAGCGAGTGGGCCGGCCGGGCGCCCGAGCGCGCCCCCCAGCCCGGGTCGCCCCCGGCCCGGGCGCCGGCCGGCCCGGCGGGTGCCCCGCCCACGGCGCCGGGCGCGCCCGGCTACCCGGTCCCGGGTGCCCCGGCCACGGGCATCCTCGGCCGCCCCGCCGCTCCCGGCCAGGCCGTCGCGGCTGCCGGGCCGGGCGCGCCGGCGCCGCTGGCCTTCCCCATCCCCCCGGCGGGCGCCCCGCCGATGCCCTACCCGGCGGCCGCCCGGCCTCCCGGATCCCCGGCTCCGGGCGCCTCACCCGCGGTCGGACCCTCGACGATCGCCGGGCGCGCCGGGTCCGGGCTCCCCGCGCCGTCGCCCCCGGGCGCCCCGCCGACCGGGGGCGGCCCGGGAGTCCCCGTCCCCCCGTCCGGCCCGGGCCCGTCCGGCCCGGGCGGCGCGCCGGCCCCGGGACCGGGTGCGCCCGCCTCCCGATCGCCGCTCTTCCCCGGCACGGCCGGGAACTCGGGCCAGGCCCCGGGGTCCCCACCACCCGGATACACCGGACCCGCCCGCCCGTCCGGGCCGCCGCGGCCCGCCGCCTCCCAGGCGCGCCCCCCGGCGCCGGCCGGGGCGTTCGCCGCGGCCGGGACGGGAGCCGCCGCGGCCGGAGCGGGGGTCGCCGCGCCTCCGTCCGCCCCGCCGCGGGCCCTCGACCGCCAGGCGCCTCCGTCGCGCAGCCCGGCGGGCTCCCCCCCGACCGGGCGCTCGGCCCCCGAGAGCGCCGCCGCCGGGGCCCCGGCCGCGGCCCGCCGGGAGGAGCGGCCCACCCGGGCGGGGGCCCTGCGTCGCCAGCGGGTCGTCCTCGCCGGGGTCGCCCTCGTCGCCCTGGTCGTGGTCGTCTTCGCGGCCACCCAGCTCCTCGGCGGGGGCGGGTCGGGCGGGGGCTCGCCGACGACGAGCACCCCGGGGGTCAGCCGGCAGGCGGCGACCGGGCCGGCACCCGATCCGGCGAGCGTCACCGTTCGGGTCCTGAACGGGAGCGGGGTGCCCGGCCTGGCCCGGCGGGTCTCGTCCAAGCTGACCAACGCCGGATACCTCAAGACCAACGTGACGTTCGGGAATGCACCGGCGGGAGTACAGAGCCAGGCGACGACGGTCGACTACGCCACCGCCGCGAAGGCCGCGGCCGAGGCGGTGGCGACGAGGATCGGCGCCGACCCGGCCGGCGTCAAGCCGCTCGACCCGGTGGTGGCCGCCGGGTCGGCGAGCGGCGCCCAGGTCGTCGTGACGGTTGGCGCCGACCTGCGCCAGTGAGCTTCCTCGAGCTCCCCGACCGTTCGGCCCGGCCGCGGGAGGTGGGCCTGACCCACGTCCTCGACCGCGGCCTGTCCCTGGCCGATGTCGACGGCCTGATGGAGGTCGCCGGCGCCAGCGTCGACATCGTCAAGCTCGGCTGGGGCACGGCCGTCGTCTCGGCCAACCTCCCGGCCAAGCTCGCGCGCTACCGCGACCACGGCGTGGCCGTCGTGCTCGGCGGGACCCTGACCGAGGTCGCCCTGCGCCAGGGGCGGGTCGAGGGCCTGATCGCCTGGGTCCGGGAGCTCGGGCTCGACCACGTCGAGGTCTCCGACGGGACGATCGCCCTCACCCCCGAGGACAAGCGGGCGCTGATCAGCCGGCTGGCCAAGGAGTTCACCGTCCTCTCGGAGGTCGGATCGAAGGACGCCGAGATGATCATGGCCCCGTACCGGTGGGTCGAGGAGATCGAGGGCGAGCTCGCCGCCGGGGCGTGGAAGGTGATCGCCGAGGCCCGGGAGGCCGGGAACGCCGGGATCTATCGCCCGGACGGGGAGGTCCGGATGGGGCTGATCGACGAGATCGCCCACGCGGTCGACCCGGACCGGATGATCTTCGAGGCGCCGCGCAAGCAGCAGCAGACGTTCTTCCTGCGCCGGTTCGGGTCCAACTGCAACCTCGGGAACATCGCCCCGGGGGACGTGCTCTCGCTCGAGACGCTCCGCCTCGGTCTGCGCTCGGACACCTTCGACCTCGGCCCGGCCGCGTCCTGAGGGCGCCCGATCTGCCGGTCCGGGTCCGTCCCCGTCCGAGGACCGGTCCCGCCGGGGCGGCTACCGCCGTGGCCGGTTCGGTGATCTGGCTCGCCCGCCACGGGGAGACCGACTTCAACCGGGAGCCGGCGCGCGTCCAGGGCCACACCGACATCCGCCTGAACCCCCGGGGGCGCGAGCAGGCCCGGGCGCTGGCGGTGCGGCTCGCCGCCGGGGCGCGGCCGGCCTCGATCTACACCAGCCACCTGCTCCGGGCCCGGGAGACCGCCGAGATCCTCGGGGCGGGGGTCGGGGTCGAGCCGGTCGTCGACGAGCGCCTGGCCGAGTCGCGCCGGGGCGTCTGGGAGGGCCGTCTGTGGGAGGACATCCGCCGGACCGAACCCGAGGGCTACGCCGCCTGGAGGACCGCGGGCGCAGGGTTTCGGTTCCCCGGCGGCGAATCACTCGCCGAGCAGATGGAACGCGTGGTGGCTTGCTTGACCGACGTGGCGCGGGCGCCCGGAGCGCTGCCCGCAGTGATCGCCTGCCACGGGGGCACGATCCGCGTCGCCCTCTGCCACGCCCATCCCCGGGGGCTCGACGCCTTCCACGAGTGGGACGTGCCCAACGGCGCGCTCATCGGCCTCTAAGGGCTCGCGGACCAAATGCCGCGCCGCTCGCAGGCCCTCGCCCGGGCGGTGTTCGCCCTCCTCGTCCTGGCCACGGCGGCCGCCTTCTTCGTCACCCAGCGCCTCAAGCACTCACCGACGCTGGTCCAGCAGGTCATGGCCTACCCGTTCCTGTCCCCGTACAGCACCAACGGCCACCGGAGCGCCAAGCTGTCGTTCCGGATCCGGC
Source organism: Solirubrobacteraceae bacterium (assembly GCA_034664545.1). GTDB lineage: Bacteria > Actinomycetota > Thermoleophilia > Solirubrobacterales > Solirubrobacteraceae > Palsa-513. The sequence goes on along the minus strand of JAXDHK010000392.1, from coordinate 1,009 downwards.
GGGCCGACGAGGTCACGGTCTCGATCGTCGACTCCCGGGGCGAGGACATCGCCACCCTGGCGCGGGGGCACCATCTGGCCGCCTACACCCAGTGGGCGCTGCGCTGGTACGGACGGACCGACGCCGGTCGGGTCGCCCCCGAGGGGGAGTACCGGATCCGGGTGCGCCTGCGCAACCAGGGCCGCTCAGCCCTGCTGGCCCGGACGATCCTCCTCGACACGACGCCCCCCCGCCCCGTGGTCACCGGGATCTCGGCGCCGGCCGGGGCTCCGGGCGCCAACCCGCCCGGCCCGGCGATCCTCCCGGCCCCGGGCGGGGCGCCGGCGACGGTGTCCTTCGACCCGGGCGGGGGGATCAAGCCGAAGCTCGCCGTCTACCGGACCGACGTCTCGCCCAGCCGCCTGGTCACGACGCTCCCGGTCGCCGCCGGGGCGGCCCGGGCGACCTGGAACGGCACGGTCGGCGGGCGCCCGGTCGGGGCCGGGACCTACCTCGTGGCGATCAGCGACGTCGACCCGGCCGGGAACCCCGGGTCGACCCCGGGTCGCCTGCCCCCGGCCCCCCGCCCCGGGGAGGTCATCCCGGGCCGGGCGGGGATCACCGTGCGCTATCTCGGGGTGCAGCCCCCGGCGGCCGGCGCCGACCAGGCCAGCCCGCTCGTCTTCGGCGTCGACGCCCGCCGGGCCGGGTACGCCTGGAGCGTCACCCGGGTCGGGGCCCGGCGTCCGCGCAAGAAGGCCACGAGCACCCGGCCGCTCCTGCGGATGCGCCCGCCCGGGGGCATCTCGGGCGTGTACGTGCTCGCCGCCCACACCCTGACCCACCGGACGGCGGTCCCGTTCGGGGTGGCGGGACCGGCCGGCCGACCCGTGCTCCTCGTCCTCCCGGCGATCACCTGGCTGGGCGAGGACCCGCTCGACGATGACGGCGACGGACTGCCGAACACGCTGGGCGCCGGCGATGCGGTGCGGACCGAGCGAATCTTCGCCGGGGCCGGGCTCCCGGCCGG
>JAXDHK010000391.1:0-4560 GCA_034664545.1 Solirubrobacteraceae bacterium | reverse complement strand
ATCGGCGCCGTCGCCGGTTGGGCGATCGCCGACGGGAAGTGCGTCGACTTCAAGTCGACCGGAACGGCCCACGAATACGGCGGCAGCCAGGGCGACGGTTACTGCCGGTAGAAGCCGGTCGATCCATCGGCGAGCCGGTCTCGGCTCGCCACCCGGGCCCAGGCGGCGGTGGCCACGACGATGGCGTGGCCGCCAGTCGCCGCTCGGGCGTCGGCGTCGGAGGTATCCACCCGAGCTCGCTGAGGGAAGCACCCACATGCGGAGCCTGTTCTCGGGCGAGGCGGAGCGTCCGGCGCGTCGGTCTCGTCACTGTGAGCTGGTCGACGCAAAACGTCGAGCACTCAAATCGCCCCTCTGACCTGACCTGACTGGCGGGTGGTCTCGGTGAGCAGGGGTGCGCGACGACGGTTACGAGACGCGGGGATCCGGCCGGAGATGGGCGGCGATCAGGGGCCCGACCGCGGCGGGGTCGTCGTGGCCCAGGTTGTGGGTCCCCCCCGGGATCACCCGGAGCGTCGCGTCGGGGATCAGGCGGGCCAGGTCCCGGCCGACGGCGACCGGGCTCGTCGGGTCGCGGTCGCCCCAGATCAGCAGGGTCGGCGCCGCGATCCGTCTGAGCTCGTCCGACTGGTCGGCTTGCTCGGCCGAGATCCACCCGGCGGCGTTCGGATACTCCCGCCGGTAGTCCTCGGCCCAGTCGGCCCCGCCCAGCCCCCGGACGTCGACCCCGCCGGAGGTCGCCACGAGCACCAGGCGGCGGACCCGCTCCGGGAGCCGGGCGGCGACCCGGACGGCGACGAGACCGCCCATCGACTGGGCGACCAAGTCCCCCGGAAGGCTGAGCCTGGCGGCGACCCGTTCGACCAGATCGTCGAGGCCCCGGACCCCCGGGTCGGACGCCTGGTCGCCGAGACCCGGCCAGCTGAAGTAGACCTTCTCCCAGTCGGCCGGAAGCGCCTCCCCGACCGGTCGCCAGAACTCCCCGTCCCCGGCGGCGCCCGGAAGGAACAGGACTCGTGGGCAGATCTTCGCTAGCCGCCGATGGCCGACATCGATCGAGCCGGCTGGATGAAGCCGGGCTCCCCGACGTGGTGCTTGAGCTCCTTGCGCCAGACCGCCGCCCGGACGACCCGCTCGAGCTCCGCGTCGGACGCCCCCTCGCGCATCGGACCCCGGAGGTCGGTCTCGTTGAGGGAGAACAGGCAGGTCCGGAGCTTCCCGTCGGCGGTCAGCCGGATCCGGTTGCAGTCCCCGCAGAACGGCTCGGACACCGGGTTGATGAACCCGATCCGCCCCCGGCCGTCCGCGAACCGGTAGGTCCGGGCCGTCGCGCTCGGCTCCCGGGGCTCGGGCTCCAGGGGATAGGCGGCGTGGATCGCGTCCCGGATCTCCCGGCCGGTCAGGACGTCGTCGGCCTTCCAGTTGCGGTCGCCGTCGAGGGGCATGAACTCGATGAAGCGAATCTCGTAGGGCTGCTCCCGGGCGAACCGGGCGAACGGGAGGATCTCCTGCTCGGTGAACCCCCGGATCGCCACGGCGTTGACCTTGATCGGGTGGGCCTCCGGGAACCGGGCGAGGGCCTCGATGCCCCGGAGGACCTGGGGCAGCGAGTCCCGCCGGGTCTGCTCGAAGAACCGGTCGCGCTGGAGGGAGTCGATCGAGACGTTGAACCGGTCGACCCCGGCCCGGACGAGCGACTCCGCCTGGCGCTCGAGGAGGTACCCGTTGGTGGTCAGGGAGATCTCCTCGACCTCGTCGATCGCCTTGAGCATCCCCACCAGCCGCCAGAGCTCCCGCCGGACGAGCGGCTCCCCCCCGGTCAGCCGGACGTCGCCGACGCCCATCCCCGACAGGATCCGGACTACCCGCTCGATCTCCTCGAAGGTCAGGAGGTCGGCCCGGTCGATCCAGGGCAGGCCCTCCGCCGGCATGCAGTACTGGCAGCGGAAGTTGCACCGGTCTATGACCGAGATCCGTACGTCGCCGATCAGGCGTCCGTGGCCATCCTCGAGGGGCTCGCGCACCATGACTAGGTTCTACGGCGCCGGCCGGCGGTTGGATCAGCGAGCCGGTCTAAGGTATTCGCATGGCAGCCGAAGCTCCCGAGCCCCTCCGGCCGCTGACCCGTCCCCTCCCCCTCGCGCCCGGCGCCGGGCTCGGACCCAGCGTCCGGCTCGGGCCGGTGACGCTCGTCGTGTCCAACCTCAGGCGGGCCCTCAGCTTCTACGCCGGCTTCCTCGGGCTGTGGATGCACCGGGTCGACGAGGGAACCGCGGCGCTCGGGGCCGGAGACGAGGACCTCGTGCTCCTCGTCGAGGATCCCGACGCCCCGCCGGCGATCGACTGCACCGGCCTCTTCCACGTCGCCCTCCTCGTCCCCTCCCGCCGGGAGCTCGCCCACTCCCTCCAGCGGCTGATCTACGCCCGGATGCCCCTGACCGGCTTCGCCGACCACCTCGTCTGCGAGTCGATCTACCTGAACGACCCCGACGGCAACGGGATCGAGATCTACGCCGATCGGCCGCCCGAGGACTGGCCGCTCGACGACGGGCACGTCCGGATGGCGACCGACCCGCTCGACCTCTATTACGTCCTCACGTCGGCCACCGGCCGGAGCCTCCCCCCCGAGCAGCTCGAGGTCGGCACCGTGATCGGTCACGTCCACCTCCGGGTGGCCGACACCGACACGGCCGAGGCGTTCTACCGCGACGTGATCGGCCTCGACGTGATGGCCCGGTGGGAGCGGTCGTCGGTCCTGGCCGCCGGGGGCTACCACCACCACATCGGCGTCAACCACGCCGCCAGCGCCGGCGCCCCCCCGGCACCCCCGTGGGCGCTCGGGATGCGTCAGTTCGAGTTGGTCGTCGCCGACCTCGACTCCGTCCGGGCCCGGCTGGGCCCCGAGGCCGAGCGGGCCGACGGCGGACTCGATGCCGTCGACCCGTCCGGGAACCGGATCCTCGTCCGTGCCGGCTGAGCGCCCTCGCCTGATGCCGACGACGGCCCTGACCTCGGCCGAGATCTCGCTCCCCGGCACCCCCGATGCCCTCCGTGTCCGGGAGCGGATCGCCGCCCTGGCGGACACCGTCGACCTCGTCGGGCTCACCGACAACCACGCCGGGCAGGCGCGCATGTCGCCGCTGGCCGCCGTCGCCCTGGCCAGGGAGCAGGGCGTCGCCACGGTCGTCCACGTCTCATGCCGGGATCGAAACCGCCTGGCCCTTCAGTCGCAGGTCGTCGGGGCGGCGGCGCTCGACGCCGAGGGCGTCCTCTGCCTGTACGGCGATCCCGTCGACGGAGTTCCCCGGATCAAGGACCTGACCGCGACGGGGCTGATCGCTGAGGTCAAGGGCTGGGCGGCTCCCCGGGCGCTCGCCGTCGGGGCGGTCGTCAACCCCTTCGCCCCCGATCCCGACCGCGAGCTGCGCCTGCTCGAGCGCAAGCTCGAGGCGGGCGCCGAGTTCCTCCAGTCCCAGATGGTGTTCGACCTCGAGGCCCTGCACGCGTTCCTCGACCGGGCCGCCGACCTCCTGGCCGGAATCCACTTCTATGCGGGCGTGGCCCTCCTGCGCTCCGAGCGGATGGCCGACCGCGTCCGGCGCCTCCCCGGATGCCTGCTGTCCGACGCGGCACATCGGCAGATCAGCCGGGGCGGGGGCATCGAGCTCGCCACCGAGCTGGCCACGGGCCTGGCCGCACTGCCCGGCGTCGACGCCCTGCACGTCTATCCCCTCGGCGCCGAGACCGAGACCCGGGCGGTCGCCGCCGCCTTTCGCAGTGCCCGGGGCGTCCCCGCCCGGCGTCGCTGAGGGCAGGCCTCCGGCGCGACTCGCTCGGGTCAACCCTCGAGCGCCGTCCGAAAGCGAAGACGTCGACTCGACCTCGCTCGGGTCAACCCTCGAGCGCCGTCCGAAAGCGACGACGTCGACTCGACCTCGCTCAGGTCAACCCTCGAGCGCCGTCCGAAACGACGACGCCGGCTCGACCTCGCTCAGGTCAACCCTCGAGCGCCGTCCGAAACGACGACGCCGACTCGACCGTCGCGCCCGCCGCCCGCGACCGATCGGCCAGCCACCGGTCGGAGGTCACGACCCGAACGCTCCCCGGCTCGGGATCGGCCGCCAGCCGCTTGACGATCTCGTCGTCCGCCGCGTTCGGGCGCCCCCGGGGCGCGTGGGCGACGACGATCACCGTCGAGCGAATCGGCGGCCGGGGCGGCTTCTCGAAGACCACGGTCACGTCCTCCCCGTTGACGGCGGCCCACCGCTCGAGCAGGTCGACGAGGCGGACCATCGCCTCGTGGCGGTCACGCCACCAGGCGTCCGGGCGCGTCCCGATCACGTTCATCCCGTCGACCAGATAGCGCACTCCGCCATCGTAGGGCGCCCGGCCGACCGGGCCGGCGTGGGCGCCCGGCCCGGCCGATTCAGCGGGCCGCGGCCAGGTAGCTGTGCCCGGCCGAGACGACGATGTTCCGCCGGCGGCGGAGGTCGAACACGGTCACCGCCCCGCGGGTCACCTGGGTCAACGTCCCGTCGCACCGGTCGGTCGTCGTCCACT
>JAXDHK010000390.1:0-2725 GCA_034664545.1 Solirubrobacteraceae bacterium | reverse complement strand
CGAGGAGGTGCTCGACGAGATCGGGGCCGGGGAGCAGCCCCGGCTCCGGGTGCTCAACAAGATCGACCTCCTCGATCCCGAGGAGCTCGTCCGGGTCCGGAACGCCAACCGGGACGCCGTGCTCGTCTCGGCCGTGACCGGGGAGGGGGTCGAGGAGCTCCGCGAGCGGATCGAGGAGGAGTTCCTCCGGACCCTCCGTCCGGTCGACCTCCTCCTGCCCTACGCCGACGGTGCCCGTCTGGCCGAGCTCCACGAGATCGCCGGGGACCTGGTCGAGCGCGAGGACACGGCCGACGGGGTTCGGGTCTCGGCTCTCCTCCCGGCCGCGGTCGCCGCCCGGTTCGAGCGGTGGGCGGTCGGCGGGGCCAACGGGGCGAACGGGACCGGGGCGGGGGAGGGCAGCCGGTGAGGGTCGCCCGACTGCGGCCCGACGCCATCCTCCCGAGCCGAGCCTACGACGGCGACGCCGGCCTCGACCTCTACGCGTGCGAGCCGGTCCGGCTCGAGCCCGGGGCCCGGGCCTCGGTACCGACCGGGGTCGCCGTCGAGATCCCCCCGGGACAGGCCGGGCTCGTCCTTCCCCGGTCGGGCCTCGCGGCCCGGCACGGCATCGCCCTGGTCAACGCCCCGGGCCTGATCGACTCGGGCTACCGGGGCGAGGTCCGGGTGCTCCTGCTCAACACCGACGCGGACGAGGCGGTCGAGCTGGCCGCCGGGGATCGGATCGCCCAGCTCGTGCTGATCCGGGTCCAGACCCCGGTCGTCGAGGAGGTGGCGGAGCTCGGTCGCAGCGACCGTGACACCCGGGGGTTCGGGTCGAGCGGGTAGGTCGGGTCAGCCGGCTCCTTGTGCTAGGGCTCCTACCCGCCGACCCCGGCGACGACGAGCCGGCAGCCCGGTGAGACGGCGTGCGCCGGGTCGAGGGCGTTGAGGACGTAGCCCAAGGCGATCGAATCGTAGGGCGTGGTGAGGTGATCGGAGAGATCGAGGATGCAGCTGTCTTGCAGCGTGATGTTCGTGACGTCCGGACCGCTGAGGAACGCCGACGTGTAGGGGGTGACGACCTCGTCGTAGACGGTCTCGATCACGGTGTAGCTGACGCCGGGCAGCGTGTCGCCGCCGGCGTTGAGCTGCTGCATGAACGGCGATCCGACGGCCTGCTGGGCGAAGGCCTCGCCGAGCCCGAGTTGGAGGATGGCCGGTACGCCCGGGATCAGCGCGAGCCCGTCCAACGTGCTGCCGTGGTTGGACGGCGAGAGCCCGATCAGGTGGGCGACCTTCGTCGCGCCACCGTCGAACTTCATGTACCAGCGCGGCATCATCCCGCCCTGCGAGTGGCCGACGATGTCGACCTTGCCGGCGCCGGTCGCGGCCAGAACCTGGTCGACGAAGCTGCTCAGCTGCAGCGCGGACTGAGTGATGTCGCCGCTCCCGCCAGGATGGGTCGAGCCCGGCGCGCCGATCAGCCGTGTGTTCTCCTGGCCGTAGTTGAGCGCGAAGACGCAGTAGCCGGCGTTCTTCAGCAGCGGCGAGAGGGTGTACCAGTTGAACGCCATGTTCTCGAGCGACCCGTGGACCAGCACCACCGGCCGCGGGTGTGCGACGCTCGGGTGGCAAGACCAGTCGTTGGCGCCCGGCGGCGGCCGATCGACGTGGGTGAACGCGTAGGCACCTGCGCCCGGGAGCGAGTAGGAGACCGGGAGCGCGGCAGACGCGGACGCCGGCGCGACCACGGCAACCACCGCGCCGAAGAGCATGGTCAACCACCTGAGCGTGCGATGCATTCAACCGTCCCCTTAGTCCGAAGCGTTACCGCGAAGCCGCCGGGGGGCGGCCGACGGCGCCTGCCGAGGCCGAGCGTAACCAGCCGGCGGGCCAATGGCAAGGCTGCAGGCCGCCCGCGCGATCGGCAGCGCTGGCTGCACTCCTCGCGATATCAAGCGACGCGGCACCGGGCAAGCTGCGCCAAGCGCCCGTGTTAGCCCACGTCGCTCTGGGCACCATCGTCGTCCTGGCGATCACGACCGGTGTGCTCGCTCTGACCCGAGGGGTGCTGCTGGGGCTCGGCGCGAGCCGTCACGCCCGATCGGTTGTCACCTGGGCGCCGCCCGGGCAGGCCACACGGCCGGTGTCGGTGGTCGTCCCGGCCTTCAACGAGGCGGCCGTCATCGAGCGTACGGTGCGCTCACTCGAAGCAAGCGTGTACCGCGATTTCGAGGTGATCGTCGTCGATGACGGCTCTACGGATGCCACGGCGGCGATCGTCGAGGGGCTCCGCCTGCCCCGCGTCCATGTCGTGCGCCAGGCGAACACCGGCAAGGCGGGTGCACTGAACACCGCGATTCGCGCCGCCCGTCATGACGTCATCATCGGCGTCGACGCCGACACCACCGTTGAGCCCGGCACGATTGGGATCCTCGCGGGTGCGCTCACCGCGCCTGGCGTTGGCGCGGTCGCCGGCAACGTGAAGGTCGCCAACCGCGGTGGCACGTTGCGGCGCTGGCAGCACCTGGAGTACGTCTTGGGCTTCAACCTCGATCGCCGTCTGTCGGACGTGCTCGGCTGCATGACGACGGTGCCCGGGGCGGTCGGTGCGTTTCGCCGGGACGCGCTCGAGGAGGTCGGCTTGTTCTCCGCCGACACGCTCGCAGAGGACACCGACATCACGATCGCGCTCGGGCGCGCCAGATGGCGGGTGACCTACGAGGCGGGAGCGATCGCCCAC
>JAXDHK010000389.1:0-4990 GCA_034664545.1 Solirubrobacteraceae bacterium | reverse complement strand
GACCTGGAGCTCGGTCTGGCGGACTTGCGCGTTGATCGTGGTTGCCGATCGGTACGAGACCAACCCGATCATGAGCTTCGACGAGGGGCGCTTCCGGGCGGTCACCCCGCTGCGCGGTGGCGCGTCGTGATCCTCCCGGCCGACGCCTCACCCGCGGGTCAGTGGAGCCGGGCCTCGAGCACGTCGAGGAGCTCGGCGACCGCGGCCTCGAGGCGGTCGTTGACGATCACATGGCCGAACTCGTCGGCCGCGGCCAGCTCGGACCGGGCGAGCTCGAGGCGCTCGTCGACCTTGGGCTGATCGTCGGTCCCCCGGCCGACGAGCCGGGCTCGGAGCTCGCCGACGCTCGGCGGGGCGATGAAGACCTGGACGGCCTCGGGCAGGGCCTCCCGGACCTGGCGCGCCCCCTGGAGGTCGATCTCGAGGACGACCGGGACGCCGGCCGCGGTCCGGGCGTCGAGCTCCCGGCGGAGGGTCCCGTACCGGTGGCCGGCGTACTCGGCGTGCTCGACGAACTCCCCGGCCTCGACCAGCTCGTCGAACTCGGCCGGGTCGAGGAAGTGGTAGTCGACGCCGTGGCGCTCACCCGGCCGGGGGGCCCGGGTCGTCGCCGAGACCGACAGCTCGACCTCGGGATGGCGCTCGAGCAGCGACCGGATCAGCGTCCCCTTGCCGACGCCCGACGGGCCGGTGATCACGAAGACTTGGGCGGACACCCGGCCACTTTGACAGGCCGATCAGACCCACCGCCGCCCTCGACTCGGGCGACGATGTGAAGAGGACGCAAATCGCGCGTACGGTCGCCGACTACGGGCCGGTATGGCTCGTACCGAGTCAGACCCTCGCTGCCGTAGGCGGCACCGACCGCGGTCGCCTGCGCTTCGTCCGCCTCGGCGGCACCCGATTCCGGGGACCGGTGGGTCGGCTTCCGGCACGAGCGATCGGAGCTGCCCGACCGGCTCCTCGAAGAACTAGGAGCTCCTCGATCGAGTCGAACCTGAGCCGTAAGGCGTGAACCGAGCCCACGGCCGGGGCCGGCCCCGGTAACGTCAGACCGCGATGGCGGACCTTCCTGACCCCGGGGCGTTCGGGGCGGCGTTCGAGGCCTTCATGGCGGCGATGACCGCCGCGGCGAACCGGGGCGAGCCGGCGATCCTCGGGCGGCTCCGCGACCACCTCGGCCATGATCCGAAGGAGCTCCCGACCACGGGGACCGAGTTCCGCCAGACCGAGCAGGCGAACCTCCAGCTGGCGATCGAGGCCGTGCTCCCCGAGGCGGAGATCCTCGGGTTCACCTCGCTCCACCACGGCTTCGGTCAGGTCGGGCTGGCCGAGATCCTCGAGGCCACGGCCATGGGCGGGCCGGTCTCCTTCGGTCCGGTCCAGTACATCGACGTCGAGGTCGGCGATGGCCGGGTGATCGCCTGCGTCGCCACCGGGGTCCTCCTCGCCGTCCACGGGGGGGCTCCGATCGCCCTGGTCCTCTCCCGGGGGGCCGAGCACCCGATGCAGCCGCCGTCCCTCAAGCTCGAGGGCGTCTCCCCCGAGCAGGGCGCCGTCTCCGGCCTGCTCCGGGAGCTCCGCCGGGCCATGCGCGAGCACAGCGTCTTCCGCGGGCGCATCATCTCGCTGCACCAGAGCGGTGAGCGGACGGTGGCCGTCCAGTTCCACGCCGTCCCGACCGTCGACCGGACCGGGGTGATCCTCCCCGAGGGAGTCCTCGACCGGCTCGAGCGCCACACCCTCGGCGTCGCCGAGAACGCCGACCGCCTCCGGGCGGCCGGGCGTCACCTCAAGCGGGGCGTGCTCCTCCACGGGCCCCCGGGGACGGGCAAGACCCTGTCGGTCATGTACCTCCTCCGGGCGATGGCCGGCCGGACCACGATCCTCCTGACCGGCCGCGGCCTCGGCTACATCGAGCAGGCCCTGGCCATCGGCCGGGACCTCGCCCCGGCGACCTTCGTCTTCGAGGACATCGACCTCGTCGCGGCCGAGCGAACCATGCCCTTCGGCGGGGGCGGGGTCCTCTTCGAGCTGCTCAACCAGATGGAGGGCCTGGCCGAGGACGAGGATCTCCTCTTCCTCCTGACCACCAACCGCCCCGACATGATCGAGCCCGCCCTGGCCGCCCGACCCGGCCGGGTCGACCTGGCGCTCGAGATCGGACTCCCCGACGACGACGGCCGCCGCCGCCTCTTCGGTCTCTACGGAGCCGGCATCCCCCTCGACGATCCGACCCGCGACGACCTCGTCGGCCGATCGGCCGGGGTCACCGGGGCCTTCATCAAGGAGCTCGTCCGCCAGGCCTGGCTCCGAGCCGCCCTCGACCACCGGGACACCCCGACCCCCGACGACCTCCGGACCGTCCTCGACGAGCTCCTCGACGAGCGCTCGACCCTGACCCGCCGCCTCCTCGGCCAGCCCGGCGACGGCCCCCCGTCCGGCGCCGGACCCGACGGCCTCCCGGGCATGCGCTCCGCCCTCCGGGCCGCCGGCCTCCCCTTCCCCACCCCCCACCCGTTCGTCGACCTCGGCTAGGGCTTCTCCCCGGTCAACGACGACCTCGGCCGAGCACCCCGCGCGAGCGCGGGACGACGACGGCGATGGCTAACGCCTAGACGTGGTCAGCATCGAGACGAGCTCGGACCGCTGGCGCTCGGACAGCCCGCCGATCGTCTTGCTCGGGGAGATCCGGCAGTGGACGAGGATCTTGTTGACCTTCACCCGACCGTATTTCGGCACGGCCATGAGCATGTCGCAGACCTTGGCCGTCTCGACGAATTCCGGGGGATCCTGGAGCAGCCGGTGGATGGACTTCCGACCGGCCTTGAGGTCGCGCTTGAGCTCGGCTCGAAGCGACCGGATCTGGTTGGCCCGGGCCAGGGCGTCCATCCGCTGACCCCGCGACCGCTCCGGTGCCGTCGATGATTTCTGGAGCGCGTTTGGACCCGACGGCATGGGGCGCGAGTGTACCTACTCCCCTGCGCCGATCAAGCCCCACGCCAACATTTGGCTCTACCTCGACATGAGGTTGAGCGAGCTTCACGGGGCTTGATGCTATTGCCGGTCTTTGCAGGGCTTTCTTTACAGCGTAAGGCGCACGTGGAAGTGTGCCTCCCCCCCGCGAGACCTCCGCTTCTAGCCTGCATTTTGCGATGAAATTTCCGTCAGTTCCCGTGCGATCCGGGCTCCGGCCGCCGGGTCCCTGAAGCTTTCGGTTCCCACTGCCACCAGGGTCGCCCCGGCCGCCAGGAAGTCGGCCGCATCCCTACCCCGGGACACCCCGCCCATGCCGACGATCGGTATCTCGATCCTACCCGCCACGGCGGCCACCTGGGCCAGGGCGACCGCCCGGATCGCCGGACCCGACAGGCCCCCGAACCGCCCCCCGAGCCACGGCCGTCCCCCCCGGGGGTCGATGCCCATCGCCCGGAGCGTGTTGATCAGCGACACCGCGTCGGCCCCGGCCGCCTCGGCCGCCACCGCCGCCGCCGCCACGTCGGCCGTGTTCGGGGTCAGCTTGACGATCACCGGCCGGGGGAACACCGGCCGGACCCGCTCGACCAGGGCCCCGAGCTCCCGGGGGTCGGCCCCGATGTCGAGGCCGGTCCGGACGTTCGGGCACGAGACGTTCAGCTCGATCGCCGCCACCCCCGGCTCCCCGGCCAGGGCCCCGGCCAGCTCGGCGAACTCTTCGATCGTCGAGCCCATGACGTTGGTGATCACCGGGACCCCGAGCTCCATGAGCTCCGGGAGGTCGCGCTCGAGGTAGCCGGCCAGCCCCCGGTTGGGCAGCCCGATCGAGTTGATCATCCCCGCCGGGGTCTCCCACAACCGGGGCGGGGGGTTCCCCTCACGGGGCCCGAGGGTGATCGTCTTCGAGACGAACGCCGCGAACGGGAAGCTCCGGATCAGCTCGTCCCCGAAGCACCGTCGGGCGGCCAGGGCGTCGAAGGTCCCCGACCCGTTTATCACCCGGTGGGCGAGCCGGAGCCCGCAGAACTCGACCATCCCCGGCCCTCGGCTCAGGCGACCGCGTCGAGGAGCGCCGCGTCGAACACCGGCCCGTCGACGCAGACCCGCCGGTACCCGTCCCGGGTGGCCACGACGCACCCGTAGCACGCCCCGAACCCGCAGGCCATCGGCGACTCGAGCGCCAGCTGCCCGGCCACCCCCCGCCGGGCGCAGACCGACCGGACCGCCTCGAGCATCCCCGGCGGACCGCAGGCGTAGACCGTCGCCTCCCCCCCGCCGTCGAGCTCGGCCTCGAGCAGCTCGGTCACCAGGCCCTGGTGGCCGACCGACCCGTCGTCGGTCGCGACCCCCGGGTCCCGGAACAGGCTGGCCGCCGCCGCGTGCCGGGCATCCCGGAACCCGAGGACCACCGCCGGGCGCTCGAGCACCCGGTCGAGCGCGAAGACCGCCGCCACCCCGATCCCCCCGGCGGCGACCACCGCCCGCCCGGCCGGCGCCCGGAACCCGACCCCCAGGGGCCCGGTCAGCCAGATCTCCTCCCCGACCTCGAGCTCGCACAGCCGCCGGGTCCCCGGCCCGATGTCCTCGAGCATGAAGCTCAGGCTCCCGTCCCGGGCGTCGAGCACCGAGCACGCCCGGGGCAGGAACGGACGCTCCCCGTCCCCGGCCCCCCAGCCGGCCCGGGCGGCCAGCATGTAGAACTGCCCGGGCCCCGGGGCGTACTCGACTCCGAGCGGATCGGCGACCACGATCACGACGTAGGCGCCGACCTCACGCCGCTCGACCACCCCGACCGAACGCCGGCCGAACGGCGCGATCATCCCGCGGGCACCCGACCCCGCCCCGCGCCCCCCGAAACCGCTCCCGAAGATCCACCCCCTGGACCCGGGGCGTGGATCTCCTGGAGGGAGACCACCGGCGCCCGCTCGGCCCGCCCGGCTCCGATCGCCCGGGCCGCGGCCTGGCCGCCCGAGAGGGTCGTGATGCACGGGATCCCCCGCATCACCGCCGCCCG
>JAXDHK010000388.1:0-9184 GCA_034664545.1 Solirubrobacteraceae bacterium | reverse complement strand
CAGCGCCGTCGCCGAGGTGCGCGACGGCGGGGGGCTGCGGCCGGTCGTCGGTTTCCGGGGCTAGCGGTCAGCCTCGCATCACCTTGGCGTCTGGCGGCGTCCGGACGCCGCCAGGCGCCACCCGCCGTCAGCCCCCGTGCCACCAGCACGCCGGCTGCCACCGTGCGTCGCCAGATCACGCCCAGCCGCGCGCCAGTCACTCAAGCTGCTTCCGAGACGGACCACTGGCGGGCTCGCGCGGGGTCGAGCGGGTCGGGCGGGCGCAACCGTTTAGGGTTCGCTCGCGTGAGGGTGATCCACCTGCCGGACGTTGAGCGACGGCCCCGGCGCGTGGCCATCGGCGCCTTCGACGGGGTCCACCTCGGCCACCGGGCGGTGATCGGCGACTCCGACACCGTGCTCACCTTCGAGCCCCACCCGTCGGCCGTGGTCGCCCCGGCCAACGCTCCGAAGCTGCTGACGCCGCTCGGGGTCAAGGCGTCCCTGGTCGCCGCGCTCGGCGTCGAGGAGCTCGTCGTGATCGACTTCGACCGGGCCTTCGCCGGGCGCAGCGCCCAGGAGTTCATCGACGACGTGCTGGTCGAGAAGCTCGGGGCCGTCGCCCTGGCCGTGGGTGAGAACTTCCGCTTCGGCCACCGGGCCCAGGGCGACGCGGCGATGCTGGCCGCCGACCCCCGGTTCGAGACCCGGGTCGAGCCGCTGGTCGAGGTCGGGGAGGAGATCGTCTCCTCGAGCCACATCCGGGGGCTGGTCCTGGCCGGAGAGGTCGCCCAGGCGGCCCGGCTCCTCGGGGGTCCGTTCGAGCTCCACGGGGAGGTCGTGGCCGGCGACCGCCGGGGACGCGAGCTCGGCTTCCCGACCGCCAACCTCGTCCCCGACCCGGCGCTGGTCACCCCCGGGCACGGCGTCTACGCCTGCCTGGCCGACGCCCGGCCGGCGGCGGTCAGCATCGGGGTCCGGCCGACCTTCGAGACCGGGCGCGGCGAGCTGATCGAGGCCTACTTGATCGACTTCGCCGGGGATCTCTACGGCCACGTCCTGCGCCTCCAGTTCCTCGAGCGGCTCCGGGGGGAGCGCCGGTTCGACACCGTCGAGGCGCTGGTCGCCCAGATGCACGACGACGTCGCCCGGGCCCGCGAGGTCTGCGGCTGACCGGCCCCGGCGGCGGGTCGAAAGGCCCCGGCTGATACCGTTGGCGGAGATGACCCTGACCAAGGATCGCAAGCGGGAGCTGGCCGCCGAGTACGGGGCCTCCGAGGCCGACACCGGGAACACCCGGGTCCAGGTCGCGCTCCTGACCGAGCGGATCAACCACCTGACCGAGCATCTGCGCACCCACAGTCACGACCACCATTCCCGGCGGGGTCTGCTCATGCTGGTCGGACGCCGGCGGCGGTTCCTCAACTACCTCCAGCGCAGCGACCTCGACGGTTACCGCTCGCTGATCAAGGCGCTCGGCCTGCGTAAGTGACGGTCCTCGAGCCGGGCTCGCCTGCGCCCGAGTTCTCCCTGGCCGACGAGCACGGCGGCCGCTTCACCCGGGCCGACCTCCTCGGCCACACGACCGTCCTCGTCTTCTACCCCTTCGCCTTCAGCTCGGTCTGCTCCGAGCAGCTGACCCTCTACGAGGAGGTGCTCGGGGAGCTCGACGCCCGGGGCGCCCGGATCCTCGCCGTCTCGTGCGACGCCAGCCCGTCCCAGACCGCGTTCCGCGACCGGCTGGGGGTGAGCATCGGCCAGCTGTCCGACTTCGAGCCCAAGGGCGAGGTCTGCCGGGCGTTCGGCGTCCTCCACGACGGCGGCTTCCCCGAGCGGGCGCTGGTCATCGTCGGGCCCGACGGGATGGTCAGGTGGAGCTACCAGGCGCCCTCGCCCGGGGAGCTGCCCGGGGCCAACCTGATCTTCGACGGGCTCGCCGCCGCGCCCTGAGCTCCGGGGCCGGGTCCCCCCGGGGGCCGGCCCGCCGAGGTCGACTGACGCGCTCGGTGCGGTAGGCTCCGCTCGATGGCAACACTCGTGCTCGGCACACCTCCGCCGGAGCTCGAAGCCTTGCGCGAACGCCGCCGCCGGGCGGGTGTGGATCGCCTTGACGAGGTTTGGCAGGGTGTCCACCACATGGTTCCCGGTCCGAGCTTCGAGCACGCATATGTCGCCCAGCAGCTCGCCGTGCTGCTTGACGCTCCGGCGCGGGCCGCGGGGCTCCTACCCACGATGCACGAGTTCAACCTGGGGGCGTCCGAGCACGACTTCCGCGTACCCGACGGAGGGTTGCACCGGCCGGGAGCCGCCGGCGTGTGGCTCGGGACGGCCGCGCTCGTCGTCGAGATCCGCTCACCGGATGACGAGACCTGGCAGAAGCTCCCGTTCTTCGCCGCGCACGAGGTCGACGAGGTCCTGATCGTCGACCCGAGCGACCGGAGTGTCGCCTGGCTCGAGTTGCGGGAGGGCGCATACCAGCCGGTCGAGCGAAGCCGGCTCATCGACCTCGGCGCCACGCAGCTCGCCGAGCACCTCGTCTGGCCGTAGTGCCTCAGCCGAGCAGCCGGCCGATCGCCTCCCGGCGGAAGTCGAAGATCGCCTCGAGGTCGCGGCGGACGAGCGGAAGCGCCACGGCGCTGAGCGGCCAGAGGGCCGGCCGGTAGCGGACGGTGTCGCGCATCAGCGTGCCCCCGCCGGGGAGCGCCTCGAACTCGTGGGTGTGGTGCCAGAGGCCGTAGGGGCCACGGACCTGGGTGTCGACGAACCGGTGGGGGGGCGCCCAGTCGCGGATCTCGGTCAGCCACCGCAGGCGCAGGCCGTGGAGGCGGAGGCGATAGGCGATCCGCGTGCCGGTCGCCATGGAGATCGGTCCGGGGGTCACGACCTCGAAGGCGAGCAGCGGCGGGGTCAGGGCCTCGAGGTTGAAGGCGTCGGCGAAGAACCCGAAGACGTCGTCCGGGGAGCGCTCGATTCGCTGCTCGCGCTGGAGGACGTCGACCCGCATCAATGGTCTTCTACGGTCAGACCCGCCGCCCGGTGCATGAACCGATCATCATCGATTCGCGCATGACTCCGACGATGAGTGACCTTCGCAGCGCTCCGGTCCCCCCGCTGAGCTCGACCGACCACGTCCGGGGCCCGGACGGGGCTCGAGTCGTCGTGCTCTACGCCGACTTCACCTGCCCCCGGTGCGCGCTGGCCGTGGCCCGCCTCGACGGGCGGCCGATACGCGTCGCCTTCCGCCACTTCGCCCTCCGCGCCAAGGACCGCCGGGCGGTTCCCGTCGCCCTGGCCGCCGAGGCCGCGGCCGAGCAGGGCCGGTTCTGGGAGATGCACGACGCCCTCTACGCCGACCCGGGCCGCCTCGACGATCCCCATCTCTGGGCGCGGGCCGAGCGTCTCGGCCTCGACCTCGACCGCTTCGAGGCCGATCGCCGGTCGGCCGTCCTGGCCGAGCGCGTGCGCGAGCAGGTGTACGGGGGGATCCGGGCCGGGGTGGCGATCACCCCGACGATGTTCGTCGACGGCGTCGCCCACACCGGGCCGCCCGACGAGGCGTTCGTCCGCCGCCTCGTCGGCCCGTCAGCCTGAACCCCGGCGGCCCGGGCGGGGCGCCCCCTCGGGTCGACGGTCGGATCGATCAATTACCATGGACGGTGTTCGGATTGAGAAAGAACAAGACACGAGCCGCCGACCGACGGGCGGACAGGAAGGCAACAACATGAGCAGCAACGCTGTTACCCGGGTCTCGGTGGAGATCGCCGGGAGCGAGATCTCGTTCGAGACGGGACGCATGGCCAAGCAGGCCGGCGGAGCCGTAGTGGTCCGCCAGGGCGACACCATGGTGCTCGCGACGGCCACGGCCGGGAACCTTCGGGACGTCGATTTCCTCCCCCTCACCGTGGACGTCGAGGAGCGGATGTACGCGGCCGGGAAGATCCCCGGCTCGTTCTTCAAGCGCGAGGGCCGCGCCGGCGAGAAGGGCATCTTGACCGCCCGCATGATCGATCGGCCGATCCGGCCGCTCATGCCCAAGGGCTGGCGCTTCGAGACCCAACTGGTCGCGATCCCGCTGTCGATCGACCACGTGCATCCCTACGACATCCTGGCCATGAACGGCGCCTCGGCGGCGCTGATGATCTCCGACATCCCGCTGGCGACGCCGGTCGGGGCCGTGCGGATCGGGAAGGTCGACGGGAACTTCGTGATCAACCCCAACGAGCAGGATCTGCTCGAGGGCTCCGATCTCGACCTGATCGTCGCCGGGACCGAGAAGGCGATCCTGATGGTCGAGGCCGGGGCGAACGAGATCCCCGAAGCCGAGGTCCTCGACGCGCTCGACATCGCCCACGACGAGATCAAGAAGCTGTGCGCGCTCCAGCGCGAGCTGGTCGAGAAGGTCGGCAAGGCCAAGCGCGAGGTCGTCGCCGCCGTCGTCGACCCCGGCCTGCTCGAGGCGGTTCGCTCCTCCCACGGGGCGGCGCTCGACACGGCCACCCAGGTCGAGGACAAGCTCGACCGCCAGGACGCGTGCAAGGCCGTCGAGGCCGGCGTGCTCGAGGCCCACTCGGGCAGCCCGGACGACGCCGAGTATCCGGCCCGCCGGGCCGCGGCCCAGCAGGCGTTCGACAAGCTCGAGAAGCAGATGATCCGCGAGCGGATCGCCGTCCACAAGAAGCGCCCGGACGGACGCAAGGAGAACGAGATCCGCGACATCACGATCGAGGCCTCGGTGCTCCCCCGGGCTCACGGGTCGGCGCTCTTCACCCGGGGTCAGACCCAGGCGATCAGCGTCGCGGCGCTCGGGACGCTCAAGGAGGAGATGCGCCTCGACACGCTCGGCCTGGAGACCAAGAAGTACTACTGGCACCACTACAACTTCCCGCCGTTCTCGGTCGGGGAGGCGGGTCGCCTCGGCGGGCCGAAGCGCCGCGACGTCGGCCACGGGGCCCTGGCCGAGCGGGCCCTGGTTCCGATGATCCCGTCGATCGAGGAGTTTCCCTACACGATCCGCGTGGTCTCGGACATCCTCGAATCCAACGGGTCCTCGTCGATGGCCTCGGTCTGCGGCTCGTCGCTCTCCCTGATGGACGCCGGGGTCCCGCTCAAGCGGCCGGTGGCCGGGATCGCGATGGGTCTGATCAAGGAGGGCGACGACTACATCGTCCTGACCGACATCGCCGGCGTCGAGGATCACCTCGGCGACATGGACTTCAAGGTCGCCGGGACCTCGGAGGGGATCACGGCGCTGCAGATGGACATCAAGATCGAGGGCGTGACCTTCGACATCCTCCGGGACGCCCTGACCCAGGCCCACGAGGCCCGGACCTTCATCCTCGGGAAGATGGCCGAGGTCATCGCCGGTCCGCGCGAGCAGCTCAGCCAGTACGCCCCGCGGATCGAGAAGGTCAAGATCGACCCGTCACAGATCGGCATGCTGATCGGTAAGGGCGGCGAGACGATCCGGGGCCTGTGCGAGGAGTTCGAGTCCCAGATCGATGTCAACGACGACGGGCAGGTGCTGATCTACTCGGCCAACGGCGAGCTCGCCGACGCCCTGGTCGCCCGGATCAACACGATGATGAAGGAGGTCGAGATCGGCGACTCGTTCGCCGGCAAGGTGGTCAAGACGACCGCGTTCGGGGCCTTCGTCGAGCTCTCCAAGGGAACCGACGGACTGCTCCACATCTCGAACGTCGCTCCCGGGAAGCGGGTCGAGACGGTCGAGGAGGTCCTCAACAAGGGCGACGAGATCGCCGTCCGGGTGGTCGAGGTCGACCGTGAGCGGGGCCGGATCGGCCTGCGCCTGGCCGACGACCCCGACGTCGCCGGCAAGACGGTCGAGGAGCTCGCGGCCGTCGGCGGGGGGAGCGGCGGAGGCGGTGGCGGCGGGGATCGCGGCCCCCGGCGTCCGCCGCGGCCGGGCGGGAGCGGCGGCGGCGACCGCAACGGGGGATCCCGCGGCTCGGGACGCCCGCGCCACCGTGATCGCTGAGCCCGAAGGCATGACCGGCCACGAGATCTCGACGCTGGACTCCGGCGTCCGGGTGGTGACCGAGCACATCCCGGGGGTGCGCTCGGTCGCCCTCGGGTTCTGGATCGGGACCGGCTCGGTGACCGAGAAGGACACCGAGGCGGGCCTGTCCCACCTGCTCGAGCACATGCTCTTCCGGGGGACGGAGCGCTACGGGTCGGAGGAGATCGACCAGATCTTCGACTCGATGGGGGCGGAGCTGAACGCCGGGACCGGCAAGGAGATGACCTCGGTCCACGCCCGGGTCCTCGATCGGAACCTCGAGCAGGCGTTCGACGTGATCGCCGACATGGTCTGGCGCCCGCGGATGGAGGAGCTCGACAACGAGCGGGAGGTCGTCCTCGAGGAGATCGCGATGTACGAGGACGACCCCCAGGACCGGATCTTCGACGTGCTCGGAGAGGCGGTGTTCGGCCCGCATCCCCTCGGCCGGGCGATCCTCGGCCGGGCCGACGTCGTCGCCGGGGCCGACCAGCCGACGCTGGCGTCGTTCCACGCCGGGCGCTACCAGCCGGCCAACGTGGTGATCGCCGCCGCGGGCTCGGTCGAGCACGAGCGGGTCGTGGCCTGGGCGCAGCAGGCGAGCCCGGCGACGGCGGCCGACCAGATCCCCGGGGCCCCGGGCCCGCCGGAGGAGCGGCCGGCGACGCCGCGCTTCCGGGTCAAGGAGACCGAGCAGTACCACGTGTGCCTGGGGGGTCCGGGACTCGCCCGGGACGACGATCGGCGCTTCGCCCTGCGGGTGCTCGACAACCTCCTCGGGGGGACGTCGTCGTCGCGGCTCTTCCAGGCTGTCCGCGAGCGGCGGGGGCTGGCCTACTCGGTGTTCACCTTCCACACCCTGTTCGCCGGGTCGGGCCAGGTCGGCGTCTACGTCGGTACCCGCCCGGAGAACCTCGAGGAGACGATGCGGGTGATCGGGGCCGAGCTCGAGCAGATCTCCGGAGGCCGGGTCACCGATGCCGAGCTCAAGCGGGCCAAGGACAACGTCCAGGGCCGGGTCGTGCTGGCGCTCGAGTCGACGACCGCCCGGATGGACCGGCTCGGGGCGAGCCTCCTGGCCGACCTGCCGATCATCTCGGTCGACGAGCTGATCGAGCGGATCGACGCCGTCACCGTCGAGGACATCAGCGCCCTGTCGTCGGAGCTCTTCCTCCCGGCCAACCTCTCGGCGGCCGGGATCGGGCCCGACGGGGCGCTGTTCGCCCAGTCGCTCGAGCCGATCAACCCGAAGCTGGCCGGGATCGCCCACCTCCACGCCGGGCTGGTCTAGGAGCCGCCGGACATGATCCGGGTCGCCGTGGCCGGCGCCGCCGGTCGGATGGGCCGGGCCGCGTGCGCGGCGGTCGAGGGCGCGGGTGACATGGAGCTGACCGGCCGGGCCGACCCGACGCTCGGGGTCGCCCTGGCCGAGGTGCTGGGCGACGCCGACGTGGTCGTCGACTTCACCGAGCCGGGGACGGCGCTCGCCAACGCCAGGGAGTGCCTGGCCGCCGGGGTGCATGTCGTGATCGGGACGACGGGGTTCGACGTCGAGGCGCTGCGCGGGGTGGGGGGAGCCAACGTCTTCGTCGCCCCGAACTTCGCCATCGGCGCGGTGCTCATGATGCGCTTCGCCGCCGAGGCCGCCCGGCACATGGCGGCGGCCGAGATCATCGAGCTCCACCACGACCAGAAGCTCGACGCGCCGAGCGGGACGGCCGGGCGGACGGCGGCCCTGATGGCGGCCGCGACCGGGGGGGAGCCGCCGGTGATCCACTCGGTCCGCCTCCCGGGGCTGGTCGCCCACCAGGAGGTCATCCTCGGAGACCTCGGCCAGACGCTGACCATCCGGCACGACTCGCTCAACCGGGAGTCCTTCATGCCGGGCGTCCTCCTCGCCGTACGCCGGGTCGCCGACCTCCGGGAGTCGCCGACCATCGGGCTCGAGCACCTGCTCTTCTGAGCCGGCGGTCGCCCCGGTCCGCCGGGGGGTCCTGAACGTCCGACCGACGTGGTTTTGTTCTCCCATCTTGGAGGGACCCGCGGAGACCACGGCCCAAGGATGCGACCCCGAGCCCACGAGCGGCCCGGGTCCGCCGGCCGACGCCGGGGCGGCCGCCGGAGAGGCGGATGCGCCTCCGACCCATCCACCGGCGCCGGCGCCGGCGCCGCCCGGAGCCCAGAGCAGGGGTCACGTGCTCCGGCGCGGGCTGGCGCTTCCCCCGAGCTCTACCGGGAGCCCGGGCGGCTGGCCCGGGAGGTCAACACGCTCGCGGCCGGCGGCCGGCTGACCTTCCACGAGGCCCTGCCCGGCGCCCGGGAGGACGCCGGGGTCCGGCGGTCCCTGGTCGAGTTGGCCGGGGTCGCCGCCGTCGCCCTGGTGTGGGCGGCCCTGGTGTGCCTGCCGCTCGAGGCGGTGGGCGTCCCGATCGCCTGGTCGCGGGTCCTCGACGTGATGATCCTCGGGGGCGTCGCGCTCGTCGTGATCGGCATCCCCGCCGGGCTGGCCGTCGGCGTCGCGGTCGGGGTGAGCGTGGGCGTGGTCGGGGGCATCGCCGCCGGATTGGCCGGGGCCGCGCCGGGTGGAGTCGTCGTCGGGCTCGCCTGCGGCATCGTCGGCGGGGTCGCCGTCGGGGTCGCCTCGTGGGTCGACGACGCGATCGCCGGGCTGGCCCCGGCGTGGGCCATCGGCGGCCTGGTCGGGGCGGTGGCCGGGCTCCTCGCCTGGATCCTCGACGGGCCGGGGGTCGGCTTCGCGGTATGCCTGGCCACCCCGGCGGCGGCGGTCGTCACCGCCCGGCGACTCCACCTGGCGCCGATCGACATCGCCTTCGCCTGGTGGCTCGACCGGTCCGGCCACGAGGGCGTCCCGCCGCAGACGGTCTGGGCGATGCACCCGGCGCGCTGGAACCCGTCCGGCGACTACGGCCTCCCGGGTCTCTCCCGGCTGCTGGTCCGGCTCGAGGCGCAGGAGCCGGCGCTGGCCGTGGAGGCCAGGCGGATCGTGGCGGCCAACCCGGCGCGGGCGCACGTGATCGCCGAGGCGGCGGCGGTCGCCGGGCCGGGCGCCGGCCTCCCGGAGCCCACGCAGAGCCTGGGCCTCCCGGGGCCCGAGGTATCGAGCGTGCACCTCCCGGAGCCTGAGGTGCGGAGCCTGCACCTCCCGGGGCCCGAGGCGGCGCCGGGCGT
>JAXDHK010000387.1:0-2674 GCA_034664545.1 Solirubrobacteraceae bacterium | reverse complement strand
CGCCGGCTCGGGCTCGTCGTCGTCGGCGTAGGGGTCGGCGTTCTGCCGCGCCAGGGGATCGGTCCCCTCGGGCACGATGTCGACCTCGAGGTCGGCGCCGGGGACCGCCGGCTTGACCCGCGGCGTCTCGGCCCCGGCATCGGCGGCGGCGGGCTCGCGCCGGGCCGGAGCCGGCGTCTCGGGCCCGGCCGGGGTGGTGGGGGCCGGCCCAGCCGAGGCCGGAGTCTCGGCGGCGGGGGTCTCCGGAGCCGAAGTCTCGGCGGCGGGGGTCTCCGGAGCCGGCGTCTCGGCGGCGGGGGCCTCCGGAGCCGGCGTCTCGGCGGCGGGCTCGGCCGGGGCCGGGCTCTCGGCGGCGGGGGGAGGCGCGGACGCGGCGGGAGCGGGCGGCTGCTGGTCGGCAGGCGGGTGCGGCTGGGCGGGGGCCGACTCGGCGGGCGGGTCGACCGGATTCGTCTGCTCGTCGGACACTAAGTTCTGATCTCCAGGGGTTGCGGCTTCTGGGCTACATGGGGGTGCTCGGGACCGGCGTAGACCTTCAGCTTGGTCAACTGCTTGCGGGCGAGCCGGTTGCGCGGCATCATGCCCTTGACCGCGAGGCGGATGATCTCCTCGGGCCGGCGGTCGATCATCTCCTGGAAGGTCCTGGTCCGCAGCCCGCCCGGATAGCCGGAGTGGCGGTGGTAGAGCTTGTCGGCGCGCTTGTTGCCGGTCACGGCGATCTTCTCGGCGTTGACGACGACGACGAAGTCCCCGGTATCGATGTGGGGCGTGTAGACGGGCTTGCGCTTTCCGCGGAGGGTGTCGGCGATCTGGGTCGACAACCGGCCGAGCGTCAAGCCGTTGGCATCGACGACGTACCAGTTGCGCTCGCGGTCGCTTGGCTTGGCTACGTAGGTCTTCATGGCACCAAAAAGGCCACGCGGGAAGCGCGGCACCGCCTGGATGATAGGGGACTCGCCGCGCGGGTGCGCGGCCCCCCGGACAGCCGACTACTCTCCCGGGGTGGCCTACACCATGGTCGAGGCGAGAGAGCGGCTCCTGGGCGAGGTGGGGCAGGCCGCCGACCAGCTGGCGCTGTCCCTCGCCTTCCTCGGCGAGGCCTACGAGCAGCTCGACGAGCAGACGGCCGACCGGCTCGAGGAGGAGCTCTTCCGGACGGTCCAGCTCGCCTACGGCCGGCTCAAGCGCCTCCACGCCGAGTTCGCCCGCCGCCACGGGGCCCCGGCCCGGGAGTTCGAGTCGGCTGCGGCCGGGCTGGCGTCCCAGGGGGCCCGGGCGTTCATCGACCGGGCGATGGCCGCGGCCGGGGCGTCCGGCCAGCTGATCGCCGAGCTCCAGGACTCGATGCTCCCGATCGAGGTCGGCGACCCGACGCTCCGAGCCGAGCTGGCCGAGGTGCGCAACCTGCTCGACGGCCTCCCGGGGCGGGCGCGGGAGCTCGTCCGGACGCTCGGCCGGTAGCTACCGGCCCGGCCTCACTCCCACTCGATCGTCCCGGGCGGCTTGCTCGTGATGTCGAGCGCCACCCGGTTGACCTCCCGGAGCTCGTTGATCATCCGGGAGGCGATCTGCTCGAGCAGGTCGTACGGGAGCCGAGCCCAGTCGGCGGTCATGGCATCGTCGCTCGTGACCGCCCGGACGATGATCACGTTCCCGTAGGTCCGCTCGTCCCCCTGGACCCCGACGGTGCGGATGTCGGGGAGCACGCAGAAGCTCTGCCAGAGCTCCCGGTAGAGGCCGGCCCGGCGGATCTCGTCCTGGAGGATGTAGTCGGCGTCCCGGAGGAGATCCAGGCGCGCCTTGGTCGCCTCGCCCCCGACGATGCGGATCGCCAGGCCCGGCCCGGGGAAGGGCTGGCGCCAGACGAGCCGCTCGGGGAGACCGAGCTCGGCACCGACCGCCCGGACCTCGTCCTTGAAGAGGGCGCGGAGCGGCTCGACCAGCTCGAACTGGAGGTCGTCGGGAAGCCCGCCGACGTTGTGATGGGACTTGATCGTCGCCGACCCGGCTCCCCCGCCCGACTCGATCACGTCGGAATAGAGGGTTCCCTGAACCAGGAACCGGGCCGGGAGGCGGGAGGAGATCTTCTCGGCCTCCTCTTCGAAGACCCGGATGAACTCCCGGCCGATCACCTTGCGCTTGGTCTCGGGATCGCTGACCCCGGCGAGCTTCTCGAGGAACCGCCGCTCGGCGTCGACCGCGACCAGGGGCACCTTGAAGTGGTCGCGGAAGGCGGCGATCACCTGCTCGCCCTCGCCCTTGCGCATGAGGCCGTGATCGACGAACACGCACGTCAGCTGGTCGCCGACCGCCCGGTGGACGAGCAGCGCGGCGACCGACGAGTCGACCCCGCCCGAGAGGCCGCAGATGACCGCGGCGTCGCCGACCTGGGCCCGGATCCGGGCGATCTGGTCCTCGACGATCGACGCGGCCGACCAGTCCCGGGGGCACCCGCAGACCTCGGCCAGAAAGGTGGTGAGGATCTCCTGGCCGTAGGGCGTGTGGACGACCTCCGGGTGGAACTGGATCCCGTAGATCCCGCGCTCTGGGTCCTCGATGGCGGCGACCGGCGAGGCGGTCGACGAGGCCAGGGCGGTGAAGCCGGCCGGGGCCTCGAACACCGAGTCCCGGTGGGACATCCAGCACGTCTGCTCGGCCGGCAGGCCGGCCAGGA
>JAXDHK010000386.1:0-11441 GCA_034664545.1 Solirubrobacteraceae bacterium | reverse complement strand
CTCGAGCCGGTGCCCCCGGACCCGGGGGTCCGGCCCGACCTGCGGACCCGGTCGGCGCCCGGCGCGCCCCCCGGCCTCCCGCCGACCCCGGGCCCCCCGACGACCCCGGCCCCCCCGACTACACCCTCTACCGGGCGCGGCCGAACCTGATCCCCCGGCTCCCCCGCCGGTCCCCGGGTCGACCGGGTGCGCTCCGAAAGAGACGACCGGTCACCCCGGGACGGCTGCTTCGGTGGCTGGCCGCCGGGCTCGTCGCCTGGCTCCTGTTCTCGCTCGTCCTCTTCGCCGTCAGCGTCCAGCTCGCCCCCGGCGTCTCGGCCTCGGCCAAGGCCGCGCTCGACCCCGGGGGGTGGCCGCTGACCACGCCGAGCACGATCCTCGTCCTCGGCTCCGACCAGCGGGCCGCCGGGACCCGCGAGCCCGGGGCGTCGACCTCGGGCCCGAGCCGCTCCGACGTGATGCTCCTGATCCGGGCCGGAGGCGGCCGGGCCGCCCGCCTCTCGATCCCCCGGGACACCGTCGTCGCGATCCCCGGCCACGGGATGGCCAAGATCAACGCCGCCTACGCCTACGGCGGCCCGGCCCTGGCCATCGAGACGGTCAAGCGGTACCTCGGCATCCCGATCAACCACCTCGTCGAGGTCAGCTTCGAGAACTTCCCGGCCCTGATCGACGCCCTCGGCGGGGTCGACTACACCGGCGGCTGCGTCGTCTCCCGGATCTCCGGCGGCTTCCGCAACGGCGGTTACACCCTCCGGCTGCGCCCGGGCACCACGCATCTCGACGGGAAGCAGGCCCTCGCCCTGGCCCGCACCCGCCACAACGACTGCAACCCCGGCGAGTCCGACCTCATCCGGGCCCGCCGCCAGCAGAAGATCTTCTCGGCCATGGAGCATCGGCTCCTCTCCCCGAGCGCCCTGTTGCGCCTCCCCTCGGTCTCCTGGCAGGCGCCCAAGGCGATCCGCAGCGACATGGGCGCCCCGACCCTGATCGGCCTGTTCGGCGCCCTCGTCACCGGCGGGACCCCGGCGACCCGGGTCCTCAAGCCCTCCGGCACCCAGACGCTCCCCGACGGCGGGGTCGGGCTCGTCGTCTCCCGGGCCGAGCGCCAGGCCGAGACCCAGCGCTTCCTCGCCGGTTAGCTCTCCTTCTTCGGCGCCGGGGTCGTCGCCTTCTTCTCGGGCGCGGCCGTCTTCGTCTCGGACGTCTTCGACTCCGCCTTGGTTTCGGACGGCTTGGACTCGGCGGTCGTCCCCTCGGAGGAGGAGGCCTTGGTCTCCTTGCCCTCGGCCTTGGCCTTCTCGCTGTTGCGCTCCTGCTGCTCGCGCGAGCGCTTCTTGGTCCCGTAGTCGGTGTTGTAGAAGCCGCTGCCCTTGAAGTGGATGGCGATCGGGTGGAAGACCTGCTCGACCGGGGCCGAGCACGTCTGACACGTCGACAGGGGCTCGTCGGTCATCCGGCGCATGACCTCGAAGGTGTGACCCTGGTCGCATCGATATTCGTAGATCGGCATGGCAGTCCAAGTATAGGAGTGCCAGCCGTCGCCTCCCGGCCCGGGGTGGGGCGGCGGCTCGAATAGCATCCGCCCGGTGCCCGATACGGTGACCATGGAGAAGATCGTCGCGCTCTGCAAGCGCCGCGGGTTCATCTTCCCGTCGTCGGAGATCTACGGGGGCGTCGGCTCGACCTACGACTACGGGCACTACGGCGTGCTCCTCAAGAACAACGTCAAGGCCCAGTGGTGGCGGGCGATGATCGGCGAGCGCGACGACATCGTCGCCCTCGACTCGGCGATCATCCAGCACCCCCGGACCTGGGAGGCCAGCGGCCACCTCGCCGGCTTCACCGACCCCCTCGTCGACTGCCGGACCTGCGGCCAGCGCTTCCGGGCCGACCACCTCGAGGATCTCGCCTGCCCCCGGAAGCCGTCCAAGCACCCCGGCGAGTGGGAGGCCTGCTCGCTGACCGAGTCCCGGGACTTCAACCTCATGTTCGAGACGACCGCCGGTCCGGTCAAGGACTCGGCGGCCACCGTCTACCTCCGGCCCGAGACCGCCCAGGGGATCTTCGTCAACTTCAAGAACGTCCTCCAGTTCGCCCGCAAGAAGCCCCCGTTCGGGATCGCCCAGGTCGGCAAGTCCTTCCGCAACGAGATCACCCCCGGCAACTTCATCTTCCGGACCCGGGAGTTCGAGCAGATGGAGATGGAGTTCTTCGTCCCCCCGGGCGAGGCCGACCGGTGGTTCGAGCACTGGATCGCCGAGCGCGAGCGCTGGTACCTCGAGCTCGGGATCCGGCCCGACCACCTCCGCCTGCGCCCCCACGACCCCGACGAGCTCTCCCACTACTCGTCGGCCACCAGCGACATCGAGTACCTCTTTCCCTCGTCCTCCTCCCCCGAGCCCGGCCGCTGGTCCGAGCTCGAGGGGATCGCCAACCGCGGGGACTTCGACCTCACCGCCCACTCGAAGTTCTCCGGCGAGAAGCTCGAGTACTTCGACCAGCCGACCGGCGCCCGGTACGTCCCCCACGTGATCGAGCCGGCCGCCGGGGCCGACCGGGCGACCCTCGCCTTCCTCGTCGACGCCTACGACGAGGAGCAGCTCGACGGCGGGCCCCGGACCGTCCTGCGCCTCCACCCGACGCTCGCCCCCGTGAAGGTCGCCGTCCTCCCGCTCCTGCGCAAGGACGGCCATCCCGAGCTCGCCCGCGAGGTCTACGAGCAGCTCCGCCGGCGGATGCAGACCGAGTACGACGACGGCGGCTCGATCGGCAAGCGCTACCGCCGCCACGACGAGATCGGGACGCCCTGGTGCGTGACCATCGACCACGAGAGCCTGACCCACCGGACGGTGACCGTCCGCGACCGCGACTCCCTCGACCAGCTCCGGGTCGGGATCGACGACCTCGCACCCACGCTCGAGCGCCGTCTCGCCGAGCCCTGGCGCACCCCGAAGCTCGCCTGATCCCCGCCCGCCCGACCGCCGTTCCCCCGCCCCCCGCTGGGCTATGGTTGGCCCGTGTCCGAGCCCCCGGGATCTCGCGCCCGATGAAGCGCTTCCTCCTCCGGGTCGCCGCCCCGGTCGCCGTGGTCCTCGCCGGTCTCGCGGTCACGCTCAGCATCGCCGGGGTCCTCGGCGGCTCGAGCACCCCCGGGACGCCGGCCGAGGCCACCCCGTCGGCCGCCGTCGTCCCCCCGGCCCCCGCGCCCACGCCCACGCCGGCGGCCCCCGCGTCCACGCCCGCCCCGCCGGCGATCACCACCCCCGCCCCCCCGGCGGCCAAGGCCCCGCCCGTCACGCCGGCCGCCGCCCCCACCCCCGCGCCCAAGCCGGTCACCGCGGTCAGGAAGCCCCGGGTGCCCGCCGCCCCGAAGCCGACGACCCCCGTCCAGGCGGCGCCGGTCCGGACCCCACCGCCCGTCGTCCGCGCCCCGGTCTCCACCCCGGTCCGGGCACCCGCCCCGGCACCCATCCACACCGTCCGGCCCGCCCCGAAGCCGGCGCCCGCCCCGGCCGTCGCCCCGGCCACCCAGACCAAGCCGTCAGCCCCGTCCGGCCAGCCGGGCCGGCAGTGACCGCCGCTCGGCGGTGGCGGCGCCCGACCCTCGCCGGGACGGCCGCCGCCGGAGCCCTCGGGGCGGCGGCGATCCTGGCACCGGCCGGCCTGGCCACCCAGCTCCCCCAGCGGACGTTCCCGGTGACTCCCCCGTTCGTCGGCCCGAGCACCGGGGCGGCGATCTCGACCGACGGGGGGAGCATCGCCTTCGACGCCGCCGGGAACGTGTACCTCTCGAGCATCCTCACCGGGGCCAGCCGCCTGATCTCGGCCGGGCCCGGCGGGACCCCGGGCAACGCGCCGTCCTCGGCCCCGGTGGTCTCGGCCGACGGCGGTGTCGTCGCCTTCGTCTCGACCGCCTCGAACCTCGGGCCGGGTGACACCAACGGGATCGCCGACGTCTTCGCCCGGGCCGGGGCCGGGCCGGTCGAGAACCTCAGCCTCGCCGCCGCCGCCGCCGGCGGCGGCCCGGCCGACGGTCCGTCGTCGGAGCCGGCGATCTCGGCCGACGGACGGCTCGTCGTCTTCGCCTCCAAGGCCGACGACCTCGTCCCCGGCGACCACAACGGCGTCAGTGACGTCTTCCTCCGCGACCGCCAGGCCGGGACCACCGTCCGGGTCAGCGTGGCCCGGGGTGGCGGCGAGGCCAACGGGCCGTCGACCACCCCGGCGATCAGCGCCGACGGACGGGTTATCACCTTCGCCTCGACCGCCACCAACCTCATGCCCCCCGACCGCAACGGCGTCGGCGACGTGTTCGTCCGGGTCCCGTCGACCGACCTCACCGAGCGGGTCAGCGTCTCGAGCTCGGGCCAGGCCCAGAACGCGGCCGTGGCCGCCCCGTTCACCCAGATCTCCTCGGTCAGCAGCGACGGACGCCTCGTCGCCTTCGACTCGAACGCGACCAACCTCGTCACCGGGGAGGATCCCCGGCCCCGGACCAACGTCTTCATCCGCGACCGCCGGCGGCACTCGACCAAGCTGATCAGCCAGGACAACGCCGGGTTCGAGGGCAACAACGACAGCTTCGCCCCGTTCATCACCCCGACCGGCCTCTACGTCAGCTTCGACTCGTTCGCCCGGAACCTCGCCCCCGGGGGCGGCCCCCGGGCGAACGTGTTCGTCCGGGACCTGAACCTCAAGACCACGGCGACGGTCAACGTCGCCCCCGACGGCTCGGCCCCGGGCCCCGAGCTCGGCCGGGATCCGCTCACCCGCCCGTCGCTCTCCGGCGACGGGACGCTCGCCACGTTCATCTCGAGCGCGGCCAACCTGACCGGGAACCGGTCGGGCGTCCCCGGCGTCTTCCTCCGCCTCCTGACCCCCCCGCGGGGCGTCCTCCAGGGCCGACCGCCTCCCCGGGGGCCGGCCCGGCGTCTGAGCGTCACCGTCGGGGCCGACGACCCGGCCGCCACCATCTTCGAGTGCCGGATCGACCGGGCCCTCCCGTTCGCCTGCCCCCGGGGGCGCCTGCGCCTCCCCGCCCTGTCGGTTGGGACCCACGTGCTGCTCGTCCGGGCCGGCGGGCCCGGCCTCCTCTACGACCCGCTGGGCATCCGGGTGACGCTCCACGTCACCTCCCGGGGATAGGGTGGCCCGGTGAGACGGCGGCGGCGGCGGCGGGGGGGCAGAGGCAGGGGCAGGGGGGCGATCGCGGCGGGGCTGGCCGCCGGGGCGGCGGGGCTCGTCGTGCTCATGGGCGCCGCGGCCTCCCCGGCCCTGGCCTTCACCGCCACGGCCCAACCGCCCGGCGCCACCGAGGGAGCCACCTTCTCGGCCACGGTCGCGACCTTCACCGACGGGCTGGGCATCGTCGGGTGCCCCCCGGCCAGCCAGTACTCGGCGACGATCACCTGGGGCGACGGGACGGCCGGGCCGGGCGCCGTCACCGGCGGCGTCGGCATGCTGCTCGGCCCGTGCCTCTACGCCGTCGCCGGGACCCACACCTACCCGGAGGAGGGGTCGCTGGTCTACGACGTGGTCGTCTCCAGCCCGACGGGCAACGCCGACACCGGGCCGGCCGGCGTGGTCGTCCGCGACGCGCCGCTGAGCGCCGGGGCCATCAGCCTCACCGCCACCCAGGGCACCCCGGCCGCGGCCACGGTCGCCACCTTCACCGACGCCGACCCCGGGGCGACGCCCACCGACTACACGACGACCGTCTCCTGGGGCGACGGGACGACCTCGGCCGGCTCGGTCGCCCCGGCCCCGGGCGGGGGGTTCGCGGTCACCGCGACCCACACCTACGCCCACAGCGGCGGCTATGCCTTCTCGGTCGCCATCGCCGACGCCGGCGGGAGCCAGGCGAGCGCCGGCGCCCGGGCGACCGTCGTCCCCACCACGGCCGGGCCGGCGCCCCCCACCACCGGGACCCCCCCGCCGGCCGCCGCGCTCCGGCTCGGGCTCTCGACCCCCGTGCTCGCCCGGGGGGGGACGGTCGTCGTCGGGGTCCGCTGCCCGGTCGCCGCCAAGCAGTGCCGGGGCCGGCTGAACGTGGCGACCGTCGCCGCCCCGAGCTCGCGCCTCCCGGCCCTCCGCCGGGCCCAGGCCCTCGGGACGACGCTGTTCATCATCCCCGGAGGTCGCCGGGCCGCCCTGAGCGTCCGTCCCAAGCGCGCCGTCGTCGCCCTCCTGCGCCGGGCCGGGTCGGTCAGGGTCGCCGCCTACGCCTCGTCCTTCGACGCCGCCACCGGGCGCAGCCAGGTCGCCAGCCTCACGGCCAAGCTCCAGCTCCCCGCCGGCCACTGAACGGTGCCCCCGGCTCCCGCCGCGGGGCCGGCCCCTACCCTTCGCTCGGCGGCCCGGCCCCGGTCGTGGTCGGCGTGTAGTCGAACTCCTCCTCGGCCCCGAAGAGGAGGTCGAGCACCCGGTTGCGGAGCTTCTCGTTGGCGGCCAGGGCGACGCCGCCGAGGACAACGAGGGGCACGAGTTTGCGGAGCATGTCCATCACCTCTCAGTCGGGGCGCCAAGACGACGCGTCCCCGGGCAGGATACCCGCCCGGCGCCGGCGCGCCGGCAGACCGCGACCAGGTCGAGCGCCTCGGCGAGGATCCGGGGGGAGCCCCCGAGCCCGAAGTCGGCGGGGGTGATCGCGGCCGCCCGGGGGTCGTCGGTCGCCCGCTCGCGGGTCAGGAGGAGGTCGTAGAGGCGCTGGCGGACCGGGCGGGGGACGAGCCGGCGCAGGCGCAGGGGGTCGCGGGCGAGCAGGCGGTCGAGCTTCTCCCGCTGCTCGGCGACCAGCTCGAGGTAGGCCGGAGAGCCGAACAGGCCGTGGATCTCGACGCTTCCGGCGAACGC
This sequence comes from Solirubrobacteraceae bacterium, assembly GCA_034664545.1. Taxonomy (GTDB): domain Bacteria; phylum Actinomycetota; class Thermoleophilia; order Solirubrobacterales; family Solirubrobacteraceae; genus Palsa-513. Next base: position 4,586 of record JAXDHK010000386.1, on the reverse strand, counting down.
CGGCTCGAGCAGGGCGGCCAGGTCGGCCGGCCCGTACTCGACGTAGTGGTAGGGGTCGATGACCTCGTCGGCCCGGGCGAAGGTGAACCGGTTGGGGGTCACGAACACGGCGACCCCGTCCGGCTCGAGCACCCGGACGACCTCGGCCACGACCGGACGGGCGTCGGGGACGTGCTCGATCGAGTGGACCGAGAGGACCGAGGCGAAGCTGGCCGGGGGAAACGGGAGCGAGCGCATGTCGGCGGCCACCGTCTCCCGGGCCTGTCCGGCCAGGGCGGCCGGGTCCCGGTCGAGGCCGACCGTCTCCCGGGGGGCGAGGAGCTCGTAGCTGTGGCCGATGCCGCAGCCGAGGTCGAGGACCCGGCCGGGGCCGAGGAGCTCGGCCGCGACCCGGTAGGCGGCGACGTGGCGCTGCCAGGTCGGGTTGAAGCCCCGGCTCGGGGTCGTGACCCGCTCGCCGGTGACCGTGCTCACGGGCGGAACTTGGCCGAGCGCCAGACGCCCCGGCGGTGGAGGATGAGGCGGACCCCGGCCCAGAGCGACTTGGCCCCGTAGACGGCGGCCGGGCGCAGCGAGATCGACGAGGCGTCATCGAAGTAGCGGGTCCGGGCCGGGACCTCGACGATCCGGAAGCCGAAGTGGCTGGCCTGCATCAGCATCTCCGAGTCGAAGCTGAAGTCGAGGGCGTTGCGCAGGAAGGGGACGGTCAGGAGGAGCTCCCGCGAGTAGGCCCGGTAGCCGGTGTGGAGCTCGCTGAGCGACGTCCCCATCATCCGGTTCTCGACCGCCGTGAGGAAGCGGTTGGCCACGTACTTGTAGAGGGGCATGCCCCCCGCCCGGGCCATGCCCTTCTCGGCCAGGCGCGACCCGAGCACCATGTCGGCCTCCCCGGCCAGGATCGGGGCGACGAGCTCGGGGATCAGGGTCGGCTCGTACTGGCCGTCGGGGTGGAGCATGACCACGACGTCGGCGTCCCGCTGGAGCGCCTCGAGGTAGCAGGTCTTCTGGTTGCCCCCGTAGCCGACGTTGTGGGGGTGCCAGGTCGTGTGGAGCTCGAGGCCCCGGGCGACCTCGATCGTCGCGTCGGTCGACTTGTCGTCGACCACGACCACCTCGTCGACCCAGCCGGTCGGGATGGCGGCGAAGGTCGCGGCGAGCGTCCGGGCGGCGTTGCGCGCCGGCATGACGACGATCACCTTCCGGGAGTCTGTGCGTTCGGCCACGGCGGGCCCCAACATAGACCCCGAGGCCCGGACCCCGCGTCCCGGGGAGAGCCGCTCAGCGGCCGGCTCGCGCCGGCCGGCGGCCGGGCGCGACCACCCGCGGACGCGCCCCGCCGGCCCCGTTGACCCCCGCCGGGGGGCCGGCCGGCTCGAGCGCGTGGGCGAGGACGTCGCCGATCTCCGAGACGAAGACGAGGCTCATCCGGGCGAGGAGGTGCTCGGGGATGTCCTCGACGTCCGGGGCGTTGAGGGCCGGGGCGATCACCGTGGTCAACCCGTTGCGCTGGGCGGCGAGCGCCTTCTCCTTGAGGCCGCCGATCGGGAGGACCTGGCCGGTGAGGGTGATCTCCCCGGTCATGGCGACGTCGTCGCGGACCCGGCGGCCGGAGATCAGGGAGACGATGGCGGTGGCGATGGTGATCCCGGCGCTCGGCCCGTCCTTGGGGGTGGCCCCGGCCGGGACGTGGATGTGGAGGTCGTGCTTGGCGAACCAGTCGCGCTCGAGGCCGGGGGCGACGGCGGCGGCATTGGCCCGGACGTAGGAGAGCGCGGCCTGGGCCGACTCGCGCATGACCTCGCCGAGCTGGCCGGTGATCGTCAGCTCCCCGTCCCCGGGCATCCCGGTCGCCTCGATGAAGAGGACGTCGCCGCCGGCCGGGGTCCAGGCGAGGCCGGTGGCCACCCCGGGCTGGGCGGTCCGCCGCTTGGCCTCCGAGAAGAAGCGGGCCCGGCCGAGGAGCTCTCGGGCCGTCCGCTCGGAGATCGAGACCCGGCGGGGGGCGGTGCCCTCGGCGACCTGGCGGGCGATCTTCCGGGCCAGGGTCCCGATCTCCCGCTCGAGGCCCCGGACCCCAGCCTCCCGGGTGTAGTCGGAGATCACGGCCCGGAGCGCGGCGTCGGAGATGGCCAGGCGCGACCGGGTCAGCCCGTTGCGCTCGATCTGGCGGGGGACGAGGTAGCGCTTGGCGATCTGGAGCTTCTCGGCCTCGGTGTAGCCGCTCAGCTGGATCACCTCCATCCGGTCGAGCAGGGGGCCGGGGACGGTGTCGAGGCTGTTGGCCGTGGTGATGAACATCACGTTGGCCAGGGAGAACGGGACGTCGAGGTAGTGGTCGCGGAAGCTGTCGTTCTGCTCGGGGTCGAGCACCTCGAGCATGGCGCTGGCCGGATCCCCCGACCACGACGACCCGCCCATCTTGTCGATCTCGTCGATCATGAACAGGGGGTTCTGGGAGCCGGCGTCCCGGAGGGCCCGGATGATCGTCCCGGGCATGGCCCCGATGTAGGTCCGCCGGTGGCCGCGGACCTCGGCCTCGTCGCGGATGCCCCCGGCGCTGATCCGCTCGAACTCGCGGCCGAGGGCCCGGGCGATCGACCGGCCGAGCGAGGTCTTGCCGACCCCGGGGGGTCCGAGGAAGCAGAGGATCGACCCCCGGGCGTCGGGCTTGAGCTTGCGGACGGCGAGGAACTCGATGATCCGCTCCTTGACCCGGTCGATGTCGTAGTGGTCCTCGTCGAGGACCGCCCGGGCGTGGACGAGGTCGAGGTTGTCGGTGGTCGACCGGTCCCACGGAAGCGAGGCGATCCATTCGAGGTAGGACCGGATCACCCCGTGCTCGGCCGCGGCCGGTGGGAGCCGCCCGAGCCGGGTCAGCTCCCGATCGACCTGGCGGCGGACCTCGGCCGGGAGCTCGATCGCGTCGAGCTGCTCGCGCAGCTCGCGGACCTCGGCCACCATCTCGTCCTCCTCGCCGAGCTCCTCCTGGATCGCCTTGAGCTGCTGGCGCAGGACGTACTCCCGCTGGGAGGCCCCGAGCTCGGACTGGACCTGGGACTGGATCTGCGAGCCGATCGAGATCACCTCGAGCTCGCGGGCGAGGATCTCCGACAGGCGCCGGAGTCGCTTGGAGACGTCGACCTCCTCGAGCAGCGCCTGCTTCTCCTCGGTCTTCAGGCGCAGCGACCCGGCGATCAGGTGGCTGAGGGCGCTCGGGTCGTCGACGTTGGCGATGGCGATCTGGAGCTCTTCGGGGAGGTAGGGGACGGCCTCGACGATGGACGAGAACGTCGACTGGACGTTCCGGGTCAGGGCGAGCAGGGACGGGGTCTCCTCGACGACGTCGGGGGCGGCCTCGATCCGGGCGACGAGGTAGGGCTCCCGGCCGACCCAGTCGGTCAGGCGGACCCGCTGGGCGCCCTGGACGAGGATCCGGAGCGTCCCGTCGGGGACCTTGAGCATCCGGGCGACCACCCCGACCACCCCGACCTCGTAGAGCTGCTCGGGCCCGGGCTCCTCGAGGTCCGGGTCGCGGCCGGCGACCATGACGAGCATGCGGTTGCCCCCGAGGACGTCGTTGACCAGGGTGATCGACCGGTCCTGGGCCACGGCCAGGGGCGTCAGGGTGTCCGGGTAGGTGACGGTGTCCCGGAGGGGGAGGACCGGAAGCTCGGCCGGGAGGGGCCGCTCCCGGCCGATCTCGAGCTCGCGCGACCCGTCGGCCGAGGAGGCGATCTCGATCACGGGTCGAGATCCGCCGGCGGGGCGGCCGGCGGGTTCCCGATCTCGATCGGGACGCTCCGGCCCCGGAGCTCGGGCCGGTGGAGGGGAAGCTCGACCCGGAGGAGCCCGTCCTCGTAGGTGGCCTGGGTCTCCTCGACCACGACGTCGGCCCCGAGGGCGACGACCCGCCGGAACGGCCCGTGCTCGATCTCGATCTGCTGGTAGACGAGGCCCTCGGCCGGGGCCGGCCGGCGATGGCCGGAGATCACCAGCTCGCGCCCCTGGACCTCGAGGTCGAGGTCCTCGATCCGCATCCCGGCGAGGGCGGCGGTGACGATGGCCCGGGGGGGATCGTCGGAGTAGGAGACGTCGACGGCGGGCGAGAACCCGGCGCGCCGGCGGTGGGCGAGCGGTCGCTCGAAGACGTCTCCGAACAGCTCGTCGATCTCCCGCCGCATGCGCTCGAAGTTGGCGAACAGGTCGCGCTGGGAGGGCATGCCACTGACTCTACCCAGGCCGAGGAGGGGAGTCGGGGGCGACCCGCGGAGGCCGATCGTAAAAGCGGGGCGCCGGCCGCCGTGCGACGAACGCGAAGCCCGACGCCCGACGGCCGTGCCAGCCCAGGAGAGAGGGTCGGGCCGGCGGCGCCCCTCGGCCGGGGCGGCGGGGGGAGCCACCCCCGGCTTACCCGTAACTATAGAGATGAGGCCGGGCGGCTGAGCGCGACAGGTGAGTTGGGGTGAAGCGCAGCTGAGGCGGACGGGTCAGGCGTGCGGCTTGGCCGGGCGGCGCTTGTGCGTCTTGTGCCGGTTGTGAGCCCGGTGGCGCCCGGCGACCGGGCTTGCCTTGGCCGTCGTCGCGGC
>JAXDHK010000385.1:0-5599 GCA_034664545.1 Solirubrobacteraceae bacterium | reverse complement strand
AGATGGCCACGGCGCTCAGACCGGCTGCGCCCGAGGAGCTCTTGACGATGTCGGGGCTCAAGCGCGCGATTCACCTGTTCTGGGTCGTCGTACCCTTCCTCGCCGTCCTTGCCGCCATCGTCCTCCTCTGGAACCGCGCCGTCGGGCCCGTCGAGCTCGCCGTGATGGTGGTGATGTACGTGCCCACCATGCTGGGAATCACCGTCGGCTTCCACCGGCTTTTCACGCACCATGCCTTCGAGACCACGCGGCCGATCAAGTACGCCCTGGCCATCTGCGGCTCGATGGCGGTTCAGGGCTCGGTCGCCAAATGGGTCGCCGAGCACCGCAAGCACCACGAGTGCGCGGACCGAGCCGGCGACCCCCACTCGCCGCACGGCCACGGACCCGGGCCCCGCGGGGCCCTGGCCGGCCTGTGGCACGCCCAGGTCGGCTGGCTCTTCCGCACCTACGGCCTCGCCGACGCCCACCGCTACGCCCCCGAGTTCTTCGAGGATCGCGAGATGCGGCTCCTCGACGCCGCCTTCCCGGTCCTCGTCGCGCTCAGCCTCCTGGTCCCGTTCGGTGCCGGGCTCGCCATCACGGGGACGCTCGACGGGGGACTCCAGTGCCTGCTCTGGGGCGGCCTCGTCCGCGTGTTCTTCGTCCACCACGCCGAGTGGAGCATCAACTCGCTCGGGCATTTCGCGGGCATGCGGCGCTTCGAGACCGACGATCGCTCGACCAATGTCTTCTGGCTGGCGATCCCGTCGATGGGCGAGGCTTGGCACCACAACCACCACGCGTTTCCCCGCTCGGCCAACTTCAGCTCGCGCTGGTGGGAGATCGATCCCGGTGGTTTGCTGATCACCCTCCTCGAGCGTCTCGGCCTGGCCTGGAACGTCACCCGGATCACGCCTGAGCGCCGACGCCAGCGGCTGGTCTCGCCGTAGGCGACCGGACGCTCGAGCCCGGGCGTCAGGAGCAGCGGCGCCGCCCGCGGCGATCACGCGAGCGCGTCGGATCCGTCAGCCGGCGGAGCCTTCGCCGTCGCGCTCGACGGCCACCAGCTCCGCTCGCCGAACAGGGTCACCAGGGCGGGCACGGCGACCGTGCGTACGAGGAACGTGTCGATCAGGATGCCGATGGCGACGGTCAGACCGATCTCGGCCAGGATCCACAGGGGGAGCGGCGTGAGGGCGGCGAAGGTCCCGGCCAGAATCAGGCCGGCGCTCGTGATCACCGGTCCGGTGGCGACCAGAGCCCGCAGCATCCCCTTGCGCGTCCCGCCGTCGACCGCCTCCTCGCGGACGCGACTCATCAGGAAGATGTTGTAGTCCACCCCGAGGGCGACCAGGAACACGAAGCAGATCAACGGATAGAAGACGTCCGGATCCTGCCCGAGGACCTTCTCGATGATCAGGACCGAGAGCCCGAGCGATCCGAGAAACGAGATCACCACGGTCGTGAGGAGGTAGAGCGGCGCGACCACCGCTCGGAGCAGGACGATCAGCATGAGGAGGATGATCGCCAGCACCAGCGGGACGATCACCCGCGTGTCGTGGTTGACCGCGTTCTTGTAGTCGAGGCGAGCCGATGTCCCGTCGCCGACCAGGCCGTGGACGCCCGGGCTGGGGCTCGCCATCGCCGAGCGGAGCGCGGCCGCCCGGGCGAGCGCCTGCTTGGTGAACGGGTCGCCGGCGTAGGTGACGGTGAACGTCGCCATCCTCCGGTCCCGGGAGGTGTCGCCGACCGCGGAGACGTCGGCCACCCCGGGCGAGGAGGCGGCCCGGGCCCGCGCGGCCTGGATGTCCGCCGGGGTGAGTGGTGCCCCGGCGCGGCTGATGAGCGCGGTCTCCGGGAACACGGCGCCCTGCGGGTAGCCGCTGCTCAGGAGCGCGAGGCCCCGGGTGGCGTCGGTGCTGACCCGGAAGTCGTTGAGGATGCTCACCTTCTCCGTGAAGGTGAGCAGTCCGACGGCACCGGCGGCCAGGACGAGCAGCGAGAGGACGAGGGCCGGCCCCGGATGCGCCTGCACCACGCCGCCGACGCGCAGCCACAGGCCGGGTCGCCGGCCGATCGCCGAACCGGTGCCCGCGCCGGCGGCGGCCTTGGTCTGCTGGGCGACCGCCCGTCCGCTCGGCCAGAAGCCACGGCGACCGAGGATCGTCATCAACGCCGGGAGGAGCGTCACGCCGGCGATCATCACCACGAGGATGCCGATCGCGTTCACCGGCGCGATCACCCGGTCGGCCCGGAGGGTGGCCGCGTAGAAGGTGAGCATCGCGGCGGCGACGGTGACGCCGCTCGACACGATCGCCGGCCACGTACGGGTCAGCGCCGCGCCCATCGCCACGTGGGGGTCCGCCGTGCCCCGGAGCTCGGCGCTGTAGCGGGCTACGAGGAGCAGGCAGTAGTCGGTCCCGGCTCCGAACATGAGCACGGCGAGCAGGGTCTGGGCCGTCCGGTCGATCGTCGTCCCGGTCGCCCTGGCGTAGACGTAGATCAGGCCGAGCGCGACGGCGTAGGAGACGCCGACGACGACGAGCGGAACCAGCGCCACGAGCGGCGACCGATAGATGGCGAGGAGGAGGAGCAGCACGAGCACGCCCGTGGCCAGAAGCAGCCCGCCCCCGGCGCCCATGATCGCCGTGTTGAGGTCGCTCTGGTAGGCCGCCGGCCCGGTCAGGTCGACCTGGAGCCCGCCGCGGCCGTTGCCGGTGAGATGGCGGATCGCCTTGATCGCCTTGTCCCGGTCGGAGCTCAGGTGGGGAGTGAGGGGGACCAGCGTGATCGCCACCTGGCCGTTGGCCGATCTCAGCTCGGGCGGAGCGTGGGGGGCATACGGCGCGATGACGCGTCCCGTCCCGGGGATGCGGGACACCTTCTCGGCATCCTGGGCGATCACGGCCCGGTCGGCCGCGGTCAGGCCGCCGAAGCGCCGGTAGACGAGGAGCGCCTTGTAGGTCTGGCCGCTGGCGAAGCGGTCGCGCTGGAGGTCGGCGATCTGGACCGACGGCGAGTCGGAAGCCAGCGAGTCGACGCTCTGGCTGAGGGCGCTGCTCACGGTGGCGAGCTTCCCGCCGAGCACCCCCCCGAAGACCACGGCGGCGACCAGCCAGCAGCCCACCGTGACCCATTTGCCGCGCCGCCCCGAGAGGTGGCTGCCGCGCCCGGAGCGCCCGGGCCCGACCGGGGCCGGCTCAACCTCCGGCTCGATTCGCCCGGGGACCCCCGCCCCGGAGGGCCCGGCGTCCGCCACCGCCGGGGGCCGGACGCCCTCCGCCGGCGGTCTGGTCGACACCTTCGTCGGGGCCGAGCTCGGCCGGGGGCTCGCCTGCGGCTTGCGTGCGGGCGCGAGCCTGGCCCGCGAAGCGCCGAGCGTGAGCTCGGCCCCGGGCCGAAGCGCCGTGGGCCCGTCCACCCGGACGCCGTCGACGTAGGAGCCGTTCAGCGACCCGAGATCCTCCACCTCGACCCCGTCCTCGACGCGGCGGAGGCGGACGTGGCGTCGGGAGAGGTCGGGGTCGTCGATCAGCAGGTCGCCGTAGGCCCGGCCGATCGACAGCTCCTCGTCGAAGGCCACCCGGCGCCCGGCGAGTGGCCCCTCGGTGAAGATCAGTGTCGCCACGCCGCCCCTTCGGTCCCCCGCCGCGCTTCCTCGTACCCGTGCGCCCATCCGTGACTGCCCCCTGGTAGGCAAGCCGGACCTCGACGCCCGTGCGGGTCGACGGCGACGCTAACGAAGTCGCCGGCCGCCGTCAAGCCATGCTGCGCGTGGCCTAGCCTTCACCGGGCGATGCCCAGCCAGCAGGATCTCCCGCTCGCCCGCCGGCTGACGGCCGCGCTCCCCGACCGCCTCCGGGGCGCGGCCGGTCGGCGGCTCGGAGTCTCCTCCGCCTCGGAACTCGCCCGGGGGGCCCGGCGGCTCACCCAGCTGGCCTACGTCGTCCTCGTCTACGGGCTGCTCCCGGCCCTCGTCCCCCCCCGCCGGCGCACGCTCTCGGGGCCCGTGCGACTCCGGAGGGCGCTCGAGGATCTCGGAGGGACCTGGATCAAGCTCGGCCAGACGCTGGCCCTCCGGTTCGACCTCCTCCCCCCGGCCTACTGCCACGAGCTCTTCGGCCTGCTCAACCGGGTCGCCCCGTTCCCCTCGGCCGAGGTCGAGCGGATCGTCCGAACCGAGCTCGGCCGGGACGTCGGTGAGGTCTTCGCGTCGTTCGCGCCCGAACCCTTCGGGGCCGCGTCGATCGGGCAGGTCCACGACGCCGTCCTCCCTTCGGGGATGCGGGTTGCCGTCAAGGTCCAGCGGCCGGGGATCGAGCGCTTGATCACGACCGACATCGCCCTCATGTACCGGGTCTCCCGGCTGCTCGACCTGACCCGGGTCTTCGGGGGCACCCGGACTCGCGACGTGATCGACGAGTTCGCCCGGTGGACGCGCGAGGAGCTCGACTACACCGTCGAGGCCGCCAACGCCCTCGCGATGCGAGCCCAGGCCGGGTCCGGCGAGACCGCCTACCACCCCGACGTGTTCCCCGAGTACACGACCAGCCGCGTCCTCACCGCCGAGCGCCTCGATGGCATCCTCCTGGTCGAGGTCATCCGCGACCTCCAGACCGACCGGCCCGGAGCCACCCGCCGGCTCCGCGCGGCCGGCTACGACCTCGACCAGGTCGCGACCAACATCGTCTGGAACTTCCTCCACCAGGTCTACGCCGTCGGCGTCTTCCACGGCGACCTCCACCCGGCCAACCTCCTGATCCTCCCGGGAAACCGGATCGGCTACGTCGACTTCGGAATCATCGGCCGGCTCACCGAGCCGGTCCGCAAGTCGCTCGTCCGCTACTCGGGGAGCCTCTTCGCCGGCGAGGTCGACGAGGCGATCCGCCAGTTCCTGCGCTGGGTGGCCCCGTCGCCCGCCACCGACGTCCCGGCCGCGACCCGCGAGATGGTCGGCCTGACCGAGCGGTTCCTCGACGCCCTCGAGCGCGCCGCCGACGGGAAGCGCCAGATCATGGCCCGCTACCAGGAGGATCTGCTCGAGATCACCCGGACCCACCGGATGGCGATCGATCCCGCCGTGGTCCTCTACATGAAGGTGGTCCTCACCATCGACTCGGTCACCTCCGCCCTCTCCCCGGCCCTCGACCTCCAGGACCTCCACGGCCGCTTCTTCCGGGAGCTGATCCTCGAAGGCATTCAGGCTGCCCAGGCCGAGCGGCTCCCCCAGCCGGCGACCAGCGCCCCCGCCGACGCATAGGCGGATCGCCGCGCGTCGCCGGACGCGGTTTGCCGGGCCGGGAGACGAGGGTAGGCACCACATCCCGCGGACGCCCACGCGGCGAAGACCCGCAGCATCCACCCCGCACCTGGAGGAGCGACATGACACAGGCAAACGGCCAGCCGCCCCTCGGCGACCCCGGGAAGCTCCTCGAGCGCCTGGTCGAGCAGATCGCCGCGGCCGAGCAGCTCGACGCGATCGCCGCGCCCCTGGCCGGCGCCGTAAAGGTCGCGACCCAGCCGCGTCTGGTCAAGAACGCCCTCAGCGGCACCTGGCTCGGGCATCAGCTCCACCCGCTCCTCACCGACGTGACGATCGGCGCTTGGGTCGGCGCCA
>JAXDHK010000384.1:0-2762 GCA_034664545.1 Solirubrobacteraceae bacterium | reverse complement strand
GGGCGACCGTACGCCGGGCGGGCCGGCCGGTGGATGAAGCGATGTGACGCCGTCGGCGCGGGTGTGTTGGGCTTTGTGACGAGACCGGCACAGCCGGGATCAAGACCGCTTTGGCGTCCGGGATCGGTAGTTGGATCGGGGTGTGCTCGCCCGGGTCACCAGCTTCTCCGTCGAGGGACTCGACGCTCACCGCGTCCACGTCGAGTTCGACATCCGGCCCGGGCTCCCGGCCTTCAACATCCTCGGGCTCCCGCCGTCGGCGGTCCGGGAGTCGCGGGAGCGGGTCCGGGCGGCGGTGCTCAACTCCGGCTTCGCCTTTCCTCGCCAGCGGGTCACCGCGAACGTCGCGCCGGGCCACCTCGAGAAGGCCGGCCCGAGCTTCGACCTGGCCCTGGCCTGCGGCCTCCTGGCGGCCAGCGACCAGATCCACGGGCCGGGAGTCGACCGGATCGCCCTGTTCGCCGAGCTGTCCCTGAGCGGGGAGCTCCGGCCGTGTCGGGGCGTCCTGGCCGTGGCCGAGGCCGCCGCCCGGGCGGGCCTCCGGGGCCTGGTGGTGGCCCGGGCCAACGCGGCCGAGGCCGCCCAGGTGCCGCGTTTGCCGGTGGCGGGGCTCGGCCATCTCGTCGAGGTGACCGCGGCCCTCGACGGCCGGCGAGGGTTCCCGGGCCGGGGAGGCGGACACCGCCGGCCGGGTAGCCGAGCCGACCGGCCTGCGGGGGCGGGGGCGGAGCCAGCCGGGCCCGGCTTCGCGGCGACCCCGGCGGGGATGACCGCGCGGCCCGGGGGCGCTGGGGCGACCGGGCGTCCCGGAGCGGTCCCGGGCGAGCCCGACCTGGCCGACGTGCGCGGCCAGCGAGGCCCGATCCGGGCGCTGACCGTCGCGGCGGCCGGGGGCCATCACCTCCTGCTCAGCGGGCCGCCGGGGGTGGGGAAGACGATGCTGGCCCGCCGGCTGCCGTCGCTCCTCCCGCCGATGGGCCGGGCCGAGGCGCTCGAGGTGACGAAGATCCACGGGATCGCCGGGGAGCACGTCGGCGCCGGGCTCGTCGGGCGGCGGCCGTTCCGGGCCCCGCACCATTCGATCTCGGCGGTCGGGCTGGTCGGCGGCGGCCCGCTGGCCATGCCCGGCGAGGCGGTGTTGGCCCACCACGGGGTCCTCTTCCTCGACGAGCTCTCGGAGTTCTCCCGGCCGGCGCTCGAGGCGCTCCGCTCGCCCCTCGAGAGCGGGCGGGTGGCGATCGTCCGCCGTCAACGAACCGCCGTCTATCCGACCCGGTTCATGCTCGTGGCCGCGATGAACCCGTGCCCGTGCGGTCACGCCGGGGACACCCGGGGGAGGTGCCGGTGCAGCGAGGCCGACCTGGCGCGCCACCGGGCGAAGCTGAGCGGTCCGATGCTCGACCGGATCGACCTGCTCGTGCGGGTCGGCCGGCCGACGACGACCGAGCTCAGGGCGCCGCCCCTGACGAGCTCCGGAGTCGTCCGGGAGCGCGTGCTCGAGGCCCGGGCCCGGCAAGCGGCGCGTTTGCGCGAGACGGGCGTCACGTGCAACGCCGAGCTCGACCTGCGCCTCCTGCGCACCCACGGCGACATCGATCCCCACGCTGAGGACGCCCTCCAGCGCGCGTACGAGCGGGGGTCCCTGAGCGTCCGGGGCCAGGCCCGGGCGCTGCGGGTGGCGAGGACGGTGGCCGACCTCGACGGGAGCACCAAGGTCCGGGCGACGCACGTGGCGGTGGCCCTCGGGCTCCATCCCGAGGGGGCGACGGCCTTGCGCTCGACTGGGGACAAAAAAGAACAAAATAGTTACGGAATTAGAGTGTGAGCAATATCACACACAGGTCAGCGAGGCGACCGTATCGTCCTTGGACAACGGTCCACCGCGGCGCGCAGGCGTCACCATAGGTTCAAGGAACAGAAATGCACCAGGAATTTGACACCACTGAGCGTGTGTACGTCGATCGCGACGACGAAGGGACGGCGCGCCAGCTCCTCCATCTCGACACGCCGGTCGTCTCCGCCGCGGCCACCCCCCAGCTGGCGGCGGCCGAGTACCTGCACGCCTTCGCCGACCTGCTCGGGCTCAGGACCTCGCAGCTGGGTCATCTCGGCCTCTCTCCGGAGACCCGCCCGACCGATTCGCCCCTCGAGTACCGCTTCCTCGGCGAGAAGCGGCAGCTCGACACGGCGACCGTCGCCTACCACCAGACCGCGCTCGGCCTTCCGGTCTGGGAGGCGGGACTTGCCGTGCAGTTCAAGCGCGACCCGTTGGCCGCGCTGAGCTCCCAGTCGTCGAGGCACGCCGACTTCACGGTCCATCCGCCCAGCCGCGAGGCCGTCGCCGCCGCCGAGAAGATCGACGAGCGTCAGCTCGCGGCCCGGCTCAACATCGAGCCCCACGCCAAGCAGGGATCACCGGAGGGCGCGGCGGCCGGCCTGCGGATCGAGCGGCGGCAGTTCGTCATCTACCGGTACGAGCGGGCCAAGATCTTCCGGGACCGCCGGGCCGAGATCGTCGACGGCCCGGGCCTCGTCGACGCGGGCCTCAACGGCGCCGCGGCGCCTGGCCGCTTGCCGACGCTGCCGTTGCCGCCGGTGCCCGATTCCCTTCGGGAAGGGCATCACTACGTCGCGCTGAAGGTCGACTTCGAGCTCGCGTTGCCACCCTACGGGCGGTTGCACTGGGTCGCGATCCTCGAGCTGGCGACGTTGGCGGTCGTCTACCTGCGGCCCTTCGTCGACGACGTGACCGGCCTGGTCTT
>JAXDHK010000383.1:0-7646 GCA_034664545.1 Solirubrobacteraceae bacterium | reverse complement strand
GTCGGGGAAGAGGCGGGCGAGTCCGGTCAGGCCGAGGGTCAGCCGTATCTTCTCGTGGCCGGCCTGCGAGGCGACGCACACGCCGATGCCCGCGGCCTTGACCTGTTTGACGGCGGTGGCGGCCCCGGCGACCGGGCGGAGCTCGCGCCGGAACACGGCGGCCCGGTCCTCGACGAAGGCGGCCAGCCACCCGTCCGGGAGGCCCGCGTCGGCGAGCTCGGTCTCCGCCCGGGCGGCCACGTCGGCGAGCTGGAGGCCCTGGTAGCGGCGCCGGGCCTCGGCCGGGGTGGTCGGGAGGCCGGCGCCGGTCAGGGCGGCGGCCAGCACGCGTCCGGAGATGGGCTCGCTGTCGACGAGGACGCCGTCGCAGTCGAAGATCACGAGGTCGACGTCGGGCACCCGCCCATCGTCCTGGATTCCGCCGGCCGGGTCCGGGCTCGGGGGGCGCGTCCCTAGACTGGCGGCACGATGAGCCGCTTCCGCGCCCCCCAGCATCCGGACTTCGAGCGGATGAACAGCTCGGTCGGGTTCGACCGGCGCCTCTGGCCCCACGACGTCGCCCAGTCCCGGGCCCACGCCCGGATGCTCGCGGCGAGCGGGATCATCGAGCCCGGGGACCGGGACGAGCTGCTCCGGGGCCTCGACGCGGTCGAGGCCGAGCTGGCCGGCGCGACCTTCGCCTTCGCCCCGGGGGACGAGGACATCCACATGGCGATCGAGCGGCGCCTGACCGAGGTGGTCGGCCGGGTCGGGGGGCGCCTGCACACGGCGCGCTCGCGCAACGACCAGGTCGCGACCGACGTGATCCTCTACACCCGCGCCCAGGCCGGACGGGCCCGGGCCGGGCTGACCCGGCTGATGGAGACGCTGGTCCAGACCGCCGAGGCCCACGTCGACTGGCCGATGCCCGGGTACACCCACCTCCAGCGGGCCCAGCCGGTCTACCTCGGCCACCACCTCCTGGCCTACTTCTGGATGGCCGAGCGCGACCGGCGCCGGTTCGGGAACGTGATCGACGCGTGCGGCCTCCTGCCGCTCGGGGCCGGGGCGCTGGCCGGCGTCAACTTCCCGACCGATCGGGGCCTCCTGGCCGGGGAGCTCGGCTTCGCCGGGGTGGCTCCGAACTCGATCGACGCCGTGGCCAACCGGGACTTCGTGCTCGACTTCCTGGCCGCGGCGGCCACGGCGACCACCCACCTCTCGCGCCTGGGGGCCGAGCTCGTGATCTGGTCGAGTCAGGAGTTCGGCTTCTGCGCCCTGCCCGACGCCTGGAGCTCGGGGTCGTCGATCATGCCCCAGAAGCGCAATCCCGACGCGGCCGAGCTGCTCAGAGCCAAGGCGCCCCGGGTGGCCGGCCACCTGGCCGCGATGCACGGCGTGCTCCATGGCCTGCCCCTGACCTACAACAAGGACCTCCAAGAGGACAAGGAGCACCTCTTCGACGCGGCCGACACGCTCGAGCTGTGCCTCCGGGCGGCCGAGGGAATGCTCGCCGGCGTCGCCTTCGACCGGACGCGGCTGGGGGCGGCGGCGTCCGACGAGATGATCGCCGCGGTCGACGTCGCCGACCTCCTCGTCCGGCGGGGGATGCCCTTCCGGGAGGCCCACGGGATCGTCGGAGACCTGGTGCGGACGGCCGAGGACTCGGGGCGGACCCTGTCGGAGCTGACCCCGGCCGAGCTCGGGGAGCGGTCGGGGCTCCTCGACGACGAGTACTACGCCGTCCTGGCCGGGAGTGCCTGGCTCGAGTCGAAGGTCTCGGAGGGGGGGACGGCGCTCGTGCGGGTGCGCGAGCAGCTCGAGGCGGCCCGGGCGGCGCTGGCCGGGTCCGCGGGCGGGGCGTGAGGCCGGACTTCTACGCGCGCCCGGTGCTCGAGGTCGCCCGGGACCTGATCGGATGCGTCGTGCGCCACGGGGAGTGCGCCGGGGTGATCGTCGAGACCGAGGCCTACCACGACTCCGAGCCGGCCTGCCACGCCTTCGCCGGGCTGACGCCCCGCACGGCGACCCTGTTCGGGCCCCCGGGCCGGGCCTACGTCTACCGGTCCTACGGGATCCATGCCCTCCTGAACGCGGTCGCCGAGCCCGAGGGCGTCGGGGCGGCCGCCCTGATCCGGGGGCTCGAGCCGATCGAGGGAATCGACGTGATGCGCGCGCGTCGGGGCCGGGTGCGACTCGACGACCTGTGCTCGGGGCCGGGGAAGCTGACCCAGGCCCTCGGCATCGGCCTCGAGCGCAACGCCGGGGATCTCGAGGCCGGGCCGGTCCGGATCGAGCCGGGGCCGGCGGGGTGGCCGGATGCCGGGATCAGCGCGAGCCCGCGGGTCGGGATCACCCGGGCCGTCGAGCTCCCCTGGCGGTTCTGCGTCCGGGGGAACCCGTGCGTCTCGCGCCCCCGGCCCCGCCCCTAGCCGGCCGGGCCCTGGGCGCCGCCGCTGGCCCCGGCGTCGCCGCCGGCCGGGGTCGACGGGGCCGGGGTGACGGGCGTCGGGGGCCCGGGCGTCGGGGTCACCGGGGCCGGGGCCGGGTTCGCCGGCTGGGGCGTCGCCTGGGTGGGGGCGGGAGCCCCGGTGGCCGGGGCGTTCCCCCCCGGGGTCTGGCCGGCATTCGGGGTGGCCGGGCCGGCGTTGGTCTGCGGGGCGGCGGGTCCGGTGGGGGTGGGGCCCCCGGTCGGGGAGGCGCCGGTCGTGTCGGTGGGCGTGGTCGTCGTGTCGGTCGGGACCGGCTGGCCGGTCTTGGCCGCCTTGGCCGCGGCCCGGTCGGTGTAGACGCCGGCGGCGGCGGTCATGAAGTCGTGCCAGATCAGGGCGGGGAAGGTCCCGCCGAGGACGGGGCCGCCGTTGAACTCGGTGTTCATCCCCCGGAGGCGGTCGGGGTAGCCGACCCAGACGGCGACGGTCAGCCCGGGGTGGGTGGCGTCGCCCCGGGTGAACCCGACGAACCAGGCGTCGGCGTAGTTGGAGGTCGTCCCCGTCTTCCCGGCCGCCCAGGTCCCGAAGTCGGCGGCCCGGCCGGTCCCGGTGGTGACCACGGTGTGGAGGATGCTCTGCTCGGTCTGGTCGACGCCCGAGGGGATCACCCGGACGAGGCGGGTCCGGTTGACGTCGGCCCGGCTCTGGCCGGGGATGTGGGTGACGGCGTGGATGCCGACCGGCCCGCCGTGGGGGGAGCCGAGCGACCCGTAGACGCGCTGGCCGTCGTGGGCGATGGTCTCGTAGGCGTGGGCCATGTCGAGCGGGGTGACCCCGGTGTGGAGCCCGCCGAGGGTGATCGCGTAGTTGGTCGAGACGGGCGTCCGGATCCCGGCCGCCTTGGCGAGCTTGGCGATCCGCGGGGTCTTGACCTGGATGCCGACCTGGGCGAAGACCGAGTTGTCCGACCAGGTCGTCGCGTCGGCGAGGGTCCGGGAGCCGACGTAGTTGCCCTCGTCGTTGTTGACCACGAAGTGCTCCCGGCCCCGGGTCCCCGGGACCACGATGCTCTGCTTGGCCGACGCCCAGACCGAGTACGGCGAGATCCCGTCCTCGAGCGCCCGGGCCAGGGTGAAGGGCTTGAACGCCGACCCGGGCTGGCGCTGGCCCTGGGTGGCCAGGTTGAACGGGTGGGTGTTGAAGTCGCGGCCCCCGACCAGGGCCCGGACCTCGCCGGTGGCGTTGTCGATGACGACCATCGCGGCCGACGGGCCCGACGGGTCGGCGAGGTAGTCGTCGACGGCCTTCTCGGCCTTGCGCTGGAGGTCGTAGTCGAGGGTGGTCTTGACGACGAGGCCGCCGTCGAACGCCTCGGGTACGTGGTAGCGGTCGATGAGCTGCTGCTTGACCCAGGTCGTGAAGTAGGCGACCCCGGGCTCGATCACCTTCTCCTGGGGCGGGAGGATGAACTCCCGGGCCGGGAGGGCCCGGCCGACGGCGTCGTCGTACTCCGGCGAGGTCAGGTACCCCTGGGAGAGCATGTCCTTGAGCACGAGGTTCCGCCGCCTGAGGGCGGCCTGGGGATGGCTGACCGGGTCGTAGGCGCTCGGGGAGGCGACGACCCCGGAGAGGAGGGCGGCCTCCTCGGGACGGACGAGTCCGTGGGCGCAGAGGGGCTGGCCGGTCGTCCCGCAGTTGAACTGGCTCGAGCTGGGGTCGTGGCCGAAGTAGGTCCGGGCGGCCGACTCGATGCCGTAGGCGCCGTTGCCGAAGTAGATCGAGTTGAGGTACTCGGTGAGGATCTTGTCCTTCGACCACTTCCGGGTCAGGTGGTAGGCGATCGCCGCCTCCCGGGCCTTCTCGAACACGGTCCGCTTGCGCTGGGCCTGAAGGGCGTTCTTGACGAACTGCTGGGTGATCGTCGAGGCCCCCTGGGCGGCCCGCTGCTTGAAGACGTCGGCGACCAGGGCCCGGCCGATGCCCTTGAGGTCGATCCCGGAGTTCCCGTAGAAGCGCTTGTCCTCGACCGAGATGATCGCCCTCTTCATGATGAACGGGATGTCCGAGCTCTTGACCAGGATGCGGTTGTCCTGACCGGTCAGGACCCCGATCTGGGTTCCGTTGACGTCGAGCAGGACCGAGTTCCGGGCCGACTTGTACTCGGCCCGGTTCTCGAGGGCCGGGAGATCCGAGGCGATCGCCATGATCATCCCGAAGATCGCCGAGACGAGGGCGAGGAGGCCGAGGGGGACGAGGACGATCAGGAGGCGGAGCTTCCTCAGGCGCGGCCGGCGCCGGCGTCCCCCGTCGCCCCCGAGGTAGGCGACCTGACCGGAGTCGGACGCGGGGCCGGCTGGACCGCGGTCGTTCCCGGCGGGCCGGAGTCCGGGGTCGAGCGCCGGTACGGCGGGGTCGCCGGGGGCCCCGGGCCCGCTCGTGTCGACCTGGAGATCGTGGTCGGGGGCGGGGGCGTCTGCCCCGAGCGGGTGCGCGTGTCCCAGCCGATGTTCCGGAGCGCCATCGCCGGACGGGGGGTACTCGTCGGGAAGGCCGGGCCGGGGATCGGCCGGGGGGGAGGCGGGGTCGTGGCCGGCGTCGGGCGGGTCCCCGAGGGCCTGGTGGTCGGCGTACCCACCGCCGTTGGCCCCGTCGATGGCCGACGAGCCGTTTGCGTCGGATGGGTCCGGGGCCGGGGGGTAGGCCCAGTGGTCGGCGGTCGGGTGGGGCCCGGGCTCGGGCGGGGCGTGGGCGTCGGCGGGATCGGGGGGGCCCGGGGCGTCGAGGCTTGGGTAGGGCGACCAGTACGGACCGAGGGGGAGGTCGTCGTAGCCGCCGGGGCCGTCCGCGTGGCCGGCGGCCGGCGCGTCCGGGTCGGGCACGCCGTCGGGGATGCCTTCGACCGGGGCGTCCTCGTAGGTGTGGCGGCGGTCGTCCTCGCTCATCGGCAGGCGTACCCCATGGGGAGCACAGGCTTCTCGGCCCATGTCGGGCCCGGTAACAGTGGCCGCAGAGCGGCCTGGGAAACGAGTTGGGACACGGCGGCGTGCGCCCCTACCCTGGGCCGAGACTCTAGCATCCGGGTCATCGCCCGAACCGTCGATCAAGCCGAGGAACTCGCGCGCGATGCGGTCGACTGCCTCCCGGCGGGCGAGCTCGCCCGGAAGCTCGGGCTCGGGCGGCCGCTGCGGGTCAAGCTCGGAATCGACCCGACGGCCCCGGACATCCACCTCGGCCACACCGTGGTCCTCGGGAAGCTCCGGGCCTTCCAGGACGCGGGCCACACGGTCGTCCTCATCATCGGCGACTACACCGCCCGGGTCGGGGACCCGAGCGGCCGGTCGGACACCCGGCCCCAGCTGACGGCCGCCGAGATCGAGGCCAACGCCCGGACCTTCCAGGAGCAGGCGTTCAAGGTGCTCGACCCCGACCGGGTCGAGGTCGAGCGCAACAGCCGATGGCTCGACATGCCGATGCACGACCTGTTCGGCCTGCTGCGGACGACCACGGTCGGGGCGCTGCTCGAGCGCGAGGACTTCGCCCGGCGCCGGGCGGCCCAGGCGCCGATCTCCATGCTCGAGCTGCTCTACCCCCTGATGCAGGGCTACGACTCGGTCGCCGTGGCCGCCGACGTCGAGATCGGGGGGACCGACCAGAAGTT
This sequence comes from Solirubrobacteraceae bacterium, assembly GCA_034664545.1. Taxonomy (GTDB): domain Bacteria; phylum Actinomycetota; class Thermoleophilia; order Solirubrobacterales; family Solirubrobacteraceae; genus Palsa-513. The sequence goes on along the minus strand of JAXDHK010000383.1, from coordinate 1,577 downwards.
CAACCTCCTGCTCGGGCGGGACATCCAGCGGGCCTACGGGATGCCCGAGCAGGTCGTGCTGACCATGCCGATCCTGGTCGGAACCGACGGGGTCCGGAAGATGTCGAAGTCCCTGGGCAACCAGATCGGGGTCCGGGAGCCGGCGGGGGAGATCTACGGGAAGACCCTGAGCATCCCCGACGGGGCGCTCGCCGACTACTACCGGCTGCTGCTCGGCCGTCCGGTGCCCGAGGACCTCGGGCCCCGGGACGCCAAGCGGCTCCTCGCGCGGGAGCTGGTCGGGCGCTTCCACTCGGCCGAGGCGGCCGACCGGGCCGAGGCCGAGTTCGACCGGATCCACATCGCCGGGGCCGAGCCCGAGGAGATCGAGGAGGCCCGGTTCGAGACCGGGGCCGGCCCGGTCCACCTCCCGGGGGTGATCGCCGAGGCGTTCGGGATGTCGCGCTCGGAGGCCAGGCGCCTGATCGGCCAGGGCGGGGTCCACCTCGACGGGGCTCCGCTCGAGGAGATCGACGTCGATCCGGCTCGGCTCGACGGGCACGTCCTCCGGGTCGGCAAGCGGCGCTTCCGCCGGTTGGTGGCCGCCTGATGGCCGTCCACAGCGGGATGCTGCGCCTGAGCACCGACGGGGGCGGGCAGATCGTCGACGTGACCGCGGGCGTCGCCTCGGTGGTTCGGATGGCGGAGATCCCGGTCGGGGTGGCGACGGTCTTCGTCCGGGGCTCGACGGCGGCGATCACGGCGATGGAATACGAGCCGGGGGCGGTGATCGACCTGACCGACGTGCTCGAGCGGCTGATCCCGACGGGGGCCGACTACGAGCACAACCGGCGCAACCACGACACGAACGCCCACGCCCACGCCCGGGCGGCGATCATCGGGCCGTCGGTGGCGGTCCCCGTGGTCGACGGGGCCCTGGCCCTCGGGACCTGGCAGTCGATCGTCCTGATCGACCTCGACGACCGCCCCCGGGACCGGACCGTCCTCGTCCACGTCGTGGCCTGAGCCGGCCCGGGGCGGGCCTGGCGCCGGGGGCCGGCGCGCGCTTCGCGGCGCCCCGGGAAGGGCGGAGGGTCGACGGGGTCGGGGCCCACCGGGGGTCCCCCCGGGGACGGGGACGGCCCGGGCCGAGCCGGGACGGGCGCCCGGAGCGGGGGGCGACGGGGCGCGGGGGACGCGCTATACTTCCGCGTCCGGTGTCCGGGCCCTGCTTGGTGCCCGGATCCGCGACTCGCCCGGGATCAGCCCGGGCCGGGGCCGCGACGGTCTTTGAAAACTCAACAGCATGCGCACCGAGATCCGGCCGTTAGGCCGTTTCGGTGTGCGTCCAGGTTCGACCCACGGTCGGGTGCATTCGTGCTATCCGGGCCGTGGTAAACGAGTCAAGAATAGAAGTACCCCGTCATGGTCGGGGCCATTGTGTATGGGCCCCGGACAATCCATGACACTCTCTTCACGGAGAGTTTGATCCTGGCTCAGGACGAACGCTGGCGGCGTGCTTAACACATGCAAGTGGAGCGACGAACCAGGGCTTGCCCTGGGGCAGAGCCGCGAACGGGTGAGTAACACGTGGGTTA
>JAXDHK010000382.1:0-3879 GCA_034664545.1 Solirubrobacteraceae bacterium | reverse complement strand
AGGCGGCCGGGGCGGAGGGGCGCACGACGCGGGAGCTGATGTCGGTGGTGAACCTCGGGATGGGTCGGATCGAGGCGATGCTGAAGATCCTCGACGTCGAGGGGGCGGTGCGCCGGACCGGTCGGCGCTGGCAGTCGGTGCCCGGCGCCGACTGGACCTACGACGCCGAGCGCTACCGGGAGGTCACCTCCCGGCGCCGGGCCGAGCAGGATGCGATGGGCGCCTACGGGACCGACGGCCGCTGCCTGATGCGGGTCCTGGCCGAGGAGCTCGACGACCCGCAGGCAAGCGACTGCGGCCGGTGCTCGGTCTGCACCGAGCCGCGCTTCGCCGGGCCGGCGGACCCCCGGCTGGTCGAGCGGGCGGGGCGCCACCTCCGGTCCAGGCCGGTCGAGCTCGAGGTCAAGAAGATGGCGCCGGACGCGAGCGGGGCGATGCGCCGGATCCCCGAGGACGCCCGGACCGAACCCGGCTGGGCTTTGGCCCGGTTCGGGGACGGAGGGTGGTGGCCGGCCGTCGAGCGCGGCCTCCGGGCCGGGGAGTTCGACGAGGAGGTCGTCGCCGGGCTGGCCGACGTCCTGCGCCAGACGGGGACGCTGATCGCCTGGGTGACGACGGTTCCGTCGGCCCGCCTCGGCGGAGTCATGGGCCGGCTGGCCGGGCGGGTGGCGGCGAGCCTGGGCGTGGCCCAGGTCGAGCTCGTCGGGCGGAGGGTCGAGCGACCGCCCCAGATCGAGATGGAGAACGCCGTCCGGCAGGCGGCCAACGTGCGCGGGGCCTTCAGGATCATCGCCAAGCCACCGCCCGGGACCGGGGCCCTGCTCGACGATCGTCGCCGGTCGGGGTGGACGCTGGCCATGGTCGGGGGCCAGCTGCGGGGGGCCGGGGCCGAGCGGGTCGTGCCGGTCGCGTTGGGGACGCTGATGTAGCGGCTCGGCTGGGGTGCTCAGGTGCCGAGAAGCCCACGCAGGGTCAGGGCGTTGCGCACGGCGTGTCCGTGTCCGTCGTTGTTGAAGTAGGCGAAGACGGTTCGGCCCGCCGCCTCCCACTCGCGCATGCGCTCGGCCCACCAGGCGAGGTCGTCGTCGGAGTAGGAGCCGGCGTAGAGCGAGCCCGGGTCGGGGCCGTGGAGGCGGACGTAGACGAACGGCGCCGTGGCGCGAAGCACGCAGGCGAGGTTCGCTCCGCTCATCACGCAGTAGGCGGCCTGGTGGCGTTCGAGCATCGCGAAGACGTGCTCGTCGTTCCAGCTCGGGTGGCGGAGCTCGACGGCGGTGCGCATCCAGGGCGGGAGGAGCCCGAGGAAGTAGTCGAGGCGGTCGTCGTCGCGGGCGTGGCCGGGGGCGAGTTGGACGAGCAGGACGGCGCGCCGGTCGCCCAGCTCGTGCCAGGAGGCGGCGATCCGCTCGACCCAGGCCTCGGGGGCGTAGAGCCTCTTGGCGTGGGTGAGCCCCCGGGGGGCCTTGACCGAGAACCGGAAGTCCGGCGGGAGCCGGGCCCGCCAGCTCCGGAAGGCCGGGGGTCGGGGCCAGCGGTAGAAGCTGCTGTTGAGCTCGACCGTCTCGAACGACCGGGTGTAGTAGGCGAGCCGGTCGCCCGACGGAGCGCCGGGAGGGTAGAGCACTCCGGTCCAGTGGTCATAGCTCCAGCCGGAGGTCCCGACGTGGATCGTCATTCAGATCGCCATGGGTCGGACCCCGAGAAGCCTATCTTCCGCCGGGTTCGCCAACCGGGCGATCGGGGTTGGCCCGGCCGGATCTTGCAAGTCTCGATCGGTCGCGCGAGACTGATCGCCGGTGGCCAAGGCCGAACGCCCCAAGCTCAAGCGCAAGACCTTCGAGCGGGAGCTCGTCAAGCTCCAGCGCGAGCTCGTCCTGCTCCAGGAGTACATCAAGGCCGAGGGCCTGAAGGTCGTCGTCGTCTTCGAGGGTCGGGACGCCGCCGGGAAGGGGGGCGTGATCAAGCGCATCGCCGAGCGGACGAGCTCGCGTTCGTGGCGGATCGCGGCGCTGGCGACCCCGACCGACCGCGAGCGAACCCAGTGGTACTTCCAGCGCTACGTCGCCCACCTCCCAGCGGCCGGCGAGCTCGTCATGTTCGACCGGTCCTGGTACAACCGGGCCGGGGTCGAGCGGGTCATGGGCTTCTGCACCCACGACGAGTACGTCGAGTTCATGCGCTCGTGCCCCGAGTTCGAGCGGATGCTCATCCGGTCGGGGATCATCCTCATCAAGTACTGGTTCTCGGTCTCCGACGCCGAGCAGGAGCGGCGCTTTCGCAAGCGCGTCGACGACCCGATGAAGCGCTGGAAGCTCAGCCCGATGGACCTCAAGTCCCGCGAGCTGTGGGTCGAGTACTCCCGGGCCAAGGACGACATGTTCGCGGCCACCGACATCGAGGAGGCGCCGTGGTACGTGGTCGACGCCGACAACAAGCGTCGGGCTCGGCTGAACTGCATCAGCCACCTGCTGTCGATGATCCCCTACGAGGACGTCATCCCCCCGCCGATGGAGCTCCCCGAGCGCCGGTCCGACGACCACTACTCGCGGCCGCCGATCACCGACTACACCTACGTGCCCGAGGTGTACTGAGCTACTCCGGGTCGAGCAGCCGCTTGAGGGCGGCGAGATCGGCGGCCACGGCCTCCGCATCCCGGGCGAAGTCCTCGTCGGTCATGCCGTCCCGGCGGCGGACCGTGAACACCACCTCGCAGCCGGGGCCGTCGGGGATGACCCGCATCGGGTTGTAGACGGTCTCGCCCGACGGGAGCCCGACGTCGTGATCGAGGACGCCGAGCGCGTTCATCGGGACGAAGGCGATCGTCACCCGCCCCATCGGCGAGTCCCCGACCCACTGGCCGTCGACGAACTCGACCGAGCCGGCGAGGCCGGCGGCCCAGAGCGGGAGGTTGGTCGGCCTCGAGGCGAAGGCGTAGACCTCGGCCGCAGGCCGATCGATGGATGTGCGGACATGCCTAGATTCAGAAGCCAAGCGCTGCTCCTCAGAATACGTCGCGATACCCGACGATGGGGGTGCGTGGGGTCGCCGGCGACGTATCGCCCTCCCCCCCGGCCGACACCCGCCGTCTGCGCGGCCAACGCCAACGACGATGCACACCCGCGAACTCGTGATCGCACCGTGAACGGGAGGCAACGACGTCCATCCTAGGCAATAATCTCCGCTTCTGACGGACTCGGGCCCTCGTCCGACGACTTGTAGCGGAACCTCGGTGTGGCCCCAACGCGCGTCTCGGATGCGCTATCCGGCTCGGGCTTGGTCGAGCCGGGTCGACGGCAATGACCTTGACGTGCAGGTCCGAGCGGCCGCACCCGCGAAGGAGGGATCGTGCTGGTCGAGCGACTGACGCTTAAAGGGTTCACCGCTTTCGAGGGACACGGCCTTCGACTTCGTCCCGGACATCAATGTGATCATCGGCGCCAACGGCACCGGCAAGACGCATGTCATGAAGGTCGTCTACGCGCTCCTCCGGTCCTTTGAGCAGCAGCGACGGCCGGGCGAGCTGACCGCCGTCCTCGAGGCCAAGCTGGCTGGCGTTTTCAAACCCGACGACGACAGGGTGGGGCGCCTGGTACGGCGCGTCCGCGGCAAGGGCACGGCGGAAGTCACGGCCCGTATCGACGGCAGCATGTACGGCTTCACGCTCCATCAGACGGCGACCAAACCGATTCGCGGCCTACGCGGATCCCGGTCTCCCCAAACGCCCACGTCTATCTTCCTGCCGTCGCGAGAGGTGCTCGCCAGGTTCGAGGGCTTCACGTCGCTGTACGCGGCCCGTGAGATCGCCGTGGACGAGACGTACGCTGACGCCGTCCCAGCGCTCGACCTGCCGCCGCTGAAGGGTACGCGACCCGGCCCAAT
>JAXDHK010000381.1:0-3958 GCA_034664545.1 Solirubrobacteraceae bacterium | reverse complement strand
CCCGGGGCGAGCTCCCGGGTCGCCTCCCCGCGCGGGCGCCCGGTCTGCATGTGGGCGGCCAGGGGCATCGACCGGCCGTCCCAGGCGAACTCGGGCTCCTGGCCGGGCGAGACGATGATCGGCGGGGGGTGGCCGGCGCAGGCGTACCGGAGGCGGCCCGATGCGAGGCTGAGCTCGGCGTAGACGAGCGTCGTCATCCACCCGACCCCGTGTCGGGCGGCGTACCGGTCGAGCGCGGTGAGCAGGGCGGCGGGCCCGAGGCCGGTCGAGGCGAGCGCCCGGACCGCGCTCCGGAGCTGGCCCATCGCCGCCGCCGCCTGGAGGCCCCGGCCGACGACGTCCCCGATGACCAGGCCGGCCGTGTGGTCGTCGATGACCCAGAACGCGTCGTACCAGTCGCCCCCGACCTCGAGACCGCGCTCGGCCGGGTGGTAGGCGACCTCGACGGCGAGGTCGGGCGCCGAGGGGAGGACGCCCGAGAGCATGCTCCGCTGGAGCTGCTGGGCGATGTCGTGCTCCCGCCGGCGGGCCCGGAGGAGCTCCTGCTCGTAGCGGCGGCGGTCGGTGGCGTCGAACACCGTGGTCCTGACCACCTGGGCCGAGCCGGGGGCCGGGGTCCGGACGACCGAGTTGACCAGCGACGGGAGCCTCGACCCGTCGGCCCGGACGATGTCGAAGGCGATCTCCTGGACCGAGCCCTGCATGAGCAGGAGCGGGGCGTAGTGGGTCTCGTGGAAGATCCGCCCCCCGGCCGAGAGGAGGTCCTGGAAGCGGGTTCGGCCGAGGAGGGCGTCCCGGGGGAAGCCGGTCCACGACTCGAACGTCCGGTTGACCCTGACGATCGTCCCGTCCATCCGGGTCGAGAGGTACCCGCACGGGGCGTTCTCGAAGAGGTCCTCCGCCGTGTCGAGGGCCGGGAGCAGCCCGTCGTCAGCGCTCATCGTCGAGGAAGGCCCTGATCGCCGCGACGGTCTCGACCGGTGCGCTCAGGTTGGGGCAGTGACCGGTGGCCTCGAGCAGCTGGAGCCGGCTGTCGGGAAGGTGGCGGTGGACGTACTCCCCGACCACCTCGGGGGCGATCGCGTCCTCGGCGCACTGGAGGATGAGGCTCGGGGTGGTGACCCGGGTGAGGTCGGCCCGGTTGTCGGAGAGGAACGTGACCCCGGCGAAGTGCCGGGCGATCTCGGGGTCGGCCCGGCAGAAGCTGTTGGTCAGCTCGTCCCCGAGCTCGGGCCGGTCGGCGTTGCCCATGATCACCGGGGCCATGGCGCTCGACCACCCGAGGTAGTTGCTGTCCATCGCCTCGAGGAGCCCGTCGATGTCGGCGCGGGTGAAGCCGCCGACGTAGCCGTCGTCGGCGTCGTCGACGTACCGGGGGGAGGGCCCGACGAGGACGAGACGCCCGAACCGGTCGGGTTCGGTCCCGGCGGCGAGGACGCCGATCATGGCGCTGACCGAGTGGCCGACGAAGACGACGTCGGTCAGGTCGAGGGTCCGGCAGATCTCGAGGACGTCGGCGGCGTAGCCCCGGAGCGAGGCGTACCGGGTCGGGTCGAATGCCCCGGGGTCCGAGCCGCCGGCCCCGACGTGGTCGAACAGGATCACGTGATGGTCGGCGGCGAACTCGGGCCAGACGTACCGCCACATGTTCTGGTCACATCCGAAGCCGTGGGCGAAGACGATCGGCCGGGCCTCGGGCGGGCCGTGCTCGACGACGTTGTTGCGCTCGAGCACCGTCATCGGTCGGGTCCGGCCGGGGGGGCGCCGCCTTCGATCGGGAGGCCGGCGAGCATGCCCGTCATCTCGAGCACCTGCCTGACCCCGGGCTGGAGCTCGGAGGCGATCGTGAGCGTCCACCCCTGGCGATCGACCTCCCGGAGGAGGGTGTCGAGGATGCGGACGCCCGAGGAGTCCATGAACGAGAGCCCGGACAGGTCGACGAGGACGGGGCCGTCGGGGAGCTGGGCCTCGACGGCGGCGGCGAAGTCGTCGACCGTGGCGAGGTCGAGCTCGCCGGTCACGGCGATCACCACCCGGTCGCCGGTGTGCTCGACCGAGCACTCGAGGCCGGATCCGTCGGCGACCGGATCACCCACGGGGCGGTCGACTCTGAGGAGCGGGGACCCGACCGCGCCGGGGGGGTCGCGGCGCTCGGGGCATCTCCGACCAGATCTGGGACGACCCGGGCGAGACAGCCGGGGAGCTGTTCGCGTGCGGCACCTTCTCAGCCTACACGCCCGGGATCGGGGCCCCTTTGGGAGTTGGGGGGTGGTGATCGGGGTGTCGGCCGGGCTGGGCCGGTAGCGTTGGGTCGTGCCCTCCGGATGGCCGACCCTGTCCTACGAGGCGTGGAGCGAGACGTGCGACACGCTCCATGCTCACACCCAGGTTCTCGGGAAGCTGGCGGTCGCGCTGGCCCCGGCCGAGCCGCAGCTCCAGCATGCGGCGCTGCGCCTGACCGCCCGGGGCTGGGAGACGGCCCCGCTGCCGGCGCCCGACCGGTCGGGTGCCCTGGTCGTCGGGCTCGACCTGCACCGCCACGAGGCGGTCGTCGAGCACACCGACGGGCGGGTGGCGCGGGTCGGGCTGACTCCGGACCGGCCGGTCGGGGCGGTCACCCGCGACGTGCTCGAGGCGGTCCGCCGGTTGGGGGGCGCCGTCGAGATCGACCCGACCCCCCAGGAGGTGTCGTGGACGGTTGGGCTCGACGAGGACGACGAGCACGCCCGGTATGACCCCGGCCAGGTCGAGACCTACTTCGGGGCGGCGACCCAGGCCGCCCTCGTCCTCGCCGCGTATCGAGCCCCGTACCGGGGTCGGTCGACCCCGGTCAACGCCTGGTGGGGGTCGTTCGACCTGGCCGTCAGCCTGTTCTCCGGCCTGCCGGCCGACCCGCCGTCGGACGACTTCATCATGCGCAACGCCATGGACTCCCAGGAGGTGGCCGTCGGATGGTGGCCGGGGGACGCCCGGTACGGAAAGGCGGCGTTCTACGCCTACGCCCACCCGGCCCCGCCGGAGTTCGCCGGGGCGACCCTCTCCCCGGGGGCCGCCCACTGGGACGGGACGCTCGGGGAGTACATCCTCGACTGGGAGGACGTCCGGTCGACCCCTGACCCCCACGCCGCCGCGCTCGAGTTCGCGCGGTCGGCCTTCCGGCATTCGTGCGCGGTGTGCGGGTGGGATCCGGCGCTCCCGGCCAGCCTCGAGGGCAGCCCGCCGCCGGTCGCTTGAGCGGGGTCGGGGGGGGTGCGAGCCCGTCGGCGTACTGAGCTTGGACCTGTCGGTCACGCCGGAGCAGGCGGTCCGAACCAGGTGGTCAGCGCTTCCGGGAGTCCGGGTCGGGTTCGGTCTGCGACCCAGGCGACGTATCCGTCGGGGCGGATCAACACGGCCGGGGGAGCGGTGACCCCGCCGAGCACCGGAAGCTCCCAGTCCCCGTCATAGCTCGCGGCGATGAGCTGGACCCGGTCAGCCCATGGCGTGATGTCGAAGCCGCCGGGCTCACCGAGATCGAGCAGCACCGGCCGGGCGTCGTGCAGCAGCTCGAAGACACGGAGTCGGCCGTCGGGGGTCACGAGGTCGAGATCGGGCATGCGACGCCCGAGGAGGGGGTGGCCGTCGCCGAGGTCGTAGTGAATGTCCAGCCCGGAGATGATCCCGGCGAGCCGCTTGCGGGGCTCGTCCATGCTCGCCAGCTCCGAGACCAGACCGACCAGGGCCTGGATGCGCTCGTCCCGGCGTTGGAGCGCGGTCTGAGCCATCGTGTACCTGAGCGCCCGGGCCGCGACCGGGTGGCGCTCGTCCTGATAGGTATCCAGGAGGCTCTCCGGGGAGGTCCCGTTGACCACCTGAGCCAGCTTCCATCCGAGGTTCACCGCATCCTGGACGCCGAGGTTGAGGCCCTGTCCCCCGGCCGGGTAATGGACGTGGGCCGAGTCGCCGGCGAGTAGGACTC
>JAXDHK010000380.1:0-12217 GCA_034664545.1 Solirubrobacteraceae bacterium | reverse complement strand
TCGACGCCCCGAGCGTCGGCGTCCTCTTCACCAAGTTCCGGGGGGCCGGGCGGTTCACGGTCACGGCGGGCGGGTCGAGCTGGTCGATCGACGCCGGGTCGACCGGACCCCCGGCCCCGACCGAGGTGTGGCTGACGATGCCGCCGGGGGCGGGGACGATCACCGTCCACGGGCCGAGCTCGGGGACGCTGGTCTTCGACGGGGTGATCTCGCGGCGGCCGGTCGCCCCGGGGCGCGTCCAGGTCGAGATGGAGAACCTCGGCCACATGGGTCACGCCCTGGGCGAGGACTCGGCCCCCCGGATCGGTCAGTCGCTGACCGACCAGCATTTCGACGTGTCGGTGTTCCTGGCCGAGTTCATCTACCAGTTCTCGGCCCAGTACGGCGGGCATCCCGGTCGCTTCGAGGATCGGTACGCCCGGGCGCTGCGCGACCACGTCGGGCGGGTCCGGGCCTACGGGGGCCTGTGCCTGATCGCCGACAGCACCCCGGTGCCCCTGTCGGCCGCCGTCCTGGGTCGCTTCGCGGCGATCAACCGCCGGGAGGCACGGCGTTCTGGCTGCGCCCACACCGACGCGCTCAGCCGGCTGTGGGATCCGAGGACGGCGGTCCGGGACGGGATGACGCTGAGCGACGGAAACCATCCGACCCGGAAGGGCTATGCCCGGATGGCGCGGGCGCTGGCGCCGGCGCTGGTGGGGATGATCCGGGCCCGGGTCAGGTCCCGGAACGGGTGACGTGGAGCACGGCCTTGGTCGGGCGGATGAGGACGGTGGCCCCGTCCTGGGGCGTCTCCTCGAGGTCGGCCGACCCGTCGACGATCAGGGCGTGGCTTCCCGGGGCGGGTGCGGGCCAGAGGAGGGTGACGGGGGTGCCGCCGCGGATGTTGGCCGACGTCCGCCGACCGAGGCCCGCCGTGAGGAGGTCGCCGCGCCAGCTAACGGCGATCGAGGTCGTCCGGGGGGTGCGGTCGGCGGCCACGGTCACCAGGTAGGGACCGAGCTCGAACCGGCTGACCTGGTCGGGGAGGTCGGCGAGCGGGACGGGGACGGACATGGCGGCCATGGTAATCGGCGGGTGGGACGTCGGGCGGGCGGGCTAGGCGCGCGTCGTCGACCGGAGTGGCCGGTCGCGGTAGCGGTAGCCGAGGAGGAGCCAGCCGTAGATCGGCGGGTTCTCGGAGGACGCGGCCCGGGCATAGCCGAACACGACCTGGCCGTTGCGGGCGCCGCGGGCGTCGAACGACGGGAGGGTGAGGCGGGGGACGGCGCAGAGCGCGACGGCCTCGTCGCGGTCGATCACCGCCTCGACGATCCCCCCGCCGGGGAGGAGCCGTCCCGAGGGCCGGCGGGGGAGGTTCCAGAGGAGGTAGCTGTAGTCGGCCGGGGATCGACCGGGGGTGCGGAAGCGCCGGCCGGGATCCCCGTAGTTCGACCACCGGGCGCCGGCCCCGACCACGCCGGTCCGCCGGCGGGTCCCGCGGATCTCCTCGGGCGTCTTGTAGTACATCCGCCCGAGCTCGGCCCCGATCTGGTCGGGGGCGTCGCGGACGGCCTGCGGGCAACTCGCCACGGGCGCGCCGTCGCCGCCCCGGACCGCGTCGGGAAGGAGCGCCGGTCGGCGGGCGAGGTCGCGCCCGAGGACGTGGACGGTCGGCTGGCGCACGCGGCACGGCGTCTGGCAGCCCCCGCGCCGGACGTAGGCCGCCTGCCCGCGGATGGTGAGGGCCTGGAGGCGGAGGATCCGCAGCTCGCCGGGCCGGCACCGGGGCCGGGTCCCGGGCTCGTGGCCGGTGGCCAGGGTGAAGGGGAGGCGGGCCCCGTCGAGCGCGTAGGCGGGGATTCCGGTCGGGCGCCGGGCGCGGACGCAGACGTCGATGTCGGAGGCTCGGAGCGGGTTGTCGAGCGGGGGTGGGGTCGCCGCCGGGTCGGGGCCGGTCGCTCCGCGGGTGGACTGGTCGAGGCCCAGTCCGACGTCGACGTCGAGGTCGAGGTCGAGGGCGAGGCCGAGGCCGAGGGCGAGGCCGGCGCAGGCGGCGAGACCGGCGAGCGCCGCCTGCCCCCGCGGCGTCATCCGGCCTCGGGCCGAGCCCGGGCTCGAGCCTCGACGGCGCGGGCCACGCGGCGTTCGAGGTTGGCGCGGACGCTCGGCCATTCGGGGGCGATCACGGAGTAGACGGCAGAGCTCCGGCGGCGGCCGTCGGCGAGGAGCTTGTGGTCGCGCAGGACGCCCTCGTGCCGGGCGGGGAGGGCCTCGAGGGCCCGGCGGGAGCGCGCGTTCTGCTCGTCGGTCTCGAACTCGACGCGCTGGACCCCGAGGGTCTCGAAGGCATGGCGGAGCTGGAGGAGCTTGGCCTCGGCGTTGACCCCGGTCCCCCAGGCCGCCGGGGTAAGCCAGGTCCAGCCGATCTCGAGGCCGCGGTGGTCGGGCCGGAGGGTGCAGTAGCTCGTGCTCCCGAGCGGGCGGAGGGTCCGGGCGTCGAGGGTGGCGAAGCGCGCTTCCCGGCCGGCGTCGACCGCCCGGAGCGCGTCGGTCAGCCAGGCGTCGAAGCGGTCGCGGTCGGTCGCCGGGTGAAACGGCCACCAGTCCCAGATCTCGTCCGGTCCGGCCACGGGGAAGAGCCCGTCGGCGTGGGCGGGGCCCAACGGCTCCAGCACGACCAGCCTGCCCGCCATGCGGACGGAGAGGTTCTCCCACACGCCGGGCATCCTCCCACGCGGCCGCGAGGGATTTCCGCCCCGAGCTTCGCGGCGCACAAGATCTACGCGAACTACCTCGGCGACGCCGACCACGGGCCGAGCAACAGCGCCGCGACGGTATATTCGACACGTGAGAGCCGGAGGCGGCCGGCACCTCGCCGCAAGTCCAGGGACGACCCGACCGAGCCACGGGTTCTAACCCGCCGGCGGACAGCCTCAGCGTCGGTCCTCGTCCTTCAGGTACGGGGCCGTCTCCTCGAGGATCGCGGTATGGGAGCGCTCGAAGGCTCGGAGGAGCGCCTTTCCGGCCTCGGGATCGGTCGCGTCGATGGTGACCGAGGTGTAGGCGATGATCGTGTCCTCGTCGGCGGTCTGGAGCTGGAGCAGGATCTCGAACGGGCCGGCGAGGAGCTTGATCTTCTCCTCCGGCGGAGCCGGCTCCTCCTCGGTGGCCATCGGGCTAGCTTATCCGGGGTTTCCGTATGGTGGAGGCATGAACGGACGGTGGAGGGGGAGATGAGTCTGCCGAAGGCCCCGACCGGGATCACGGGACTCGACGAGGTGCTCGGGGGCGGGTTGCCGGTGGGGCGGGTCACCCTCGTGTGCGGAGGGCCGGGGGCGGGCAAGACGCTGCTGGCCATGCAGTTCGTCGTCAGCGGGGCGCGGGAGCTGGACGAGCCGGGGGTCTTCGTGAGCTTCGAGGAGCTTCCGGAGCAGTTGGTGACCGATTCCGCCTCGCTCGGGTGGGACTTGCCCGGGCTGGTCAACGAGGGGCGGCTCGTGCTCGAGGAGGTACGGGCGGAGCGCGCCGAGCTGACCGAGGCCGGCTCCTACGACCTCGAGGCACTGTTCGTGCGGCTGGGCCACGCGATCGACAAGGTCGGTGCGCGGCGGGTCGTCCTCGACACGATCGAGACGCTGTTCGGGGCGCTCCCCGATGAGGCGCTCCTACGCGGGGAGCTCCGGCGGCTGTTCTCCTGGCTGAAGGAACGCGGGGTGACGACGGTCGTCACCGGCGAGCGCGGCGAGCGAACCCTCACCCGGTACGGCCTCGAGGAGTACGTGTCCGACTGCGTGATCCTGCTCGACCATCGCGTTCGCAACGAGGCATCAACGCGTCGCCTGCGGATCGTGAAGTACCGCGGCTCGGCCCACGGGTCCGACGAATACCCGTTTGAGATCGACGTCGACGGGCTCTCGGTCTTCCCCCTGACCTCGGTGGCGCTCGCCCACGAAGCGTCGAGCGAGCGGGTCGAGACGGGGGTGAGCCGGCTCGACGAGATGCTCGGCGGCGGCTACTACCGGGCGTCGACCGCGCTCGTCGCCGGCGGCCCGGGGGCCGGCAAGACGACGCTGGCCGGGGCGTTCGCCCGGGCGTGCTGCCAGCGGGGCGAGCGGTGCCTCTACATCGCGATGGAGGAGTCCCCGAGCCAGGTGCTTCGGAACATGCGCTCGGTCGGGCTCGACCTCGAGCCGCTGACCCAGCAGGGCCTCCTGAGGTTCTTCACCCTCCGGGCGACGCAGTCCGGGCTGGACACCCACCTGGCGGCGATTCACCGGGCGGTGACGGCGTTTGCACCCGCCGCCGTCGTGCTCGATCCGATCAGCGCCTTCGGGGGCCAGCAGCTCGAGGTGGAGGCCGCGGTCACCCGGCTGATCGACTTCTTCAAGGGACAGGGCCTGACCGCGCTCTTGACCGTGCTCAGCGAGCCGAACCAACCGACGGTCGGGATCTCGAGCCTTATCGACACGTGGCTCAGCGTGACGAACATCGAGCTCCTGGGCGAGCACAACCGGGCGATCTCCGTGCTCAAGTCCCGGGGGATGGCGCATTCCAACCAGGTTCGGGAGTTGGTGCTCCGAGACGACGGCATCGAGATCGTCGACGCCTTCGCCGGGCAGGAGGGCGTGCTTCTGGGTACGGCCCGGCTCGTGGCCGAGGCCCGGGTCCGGACGACCGCGCTCGAGGAGCAGCGGGGACTGGAGGCCCGGGCCCGCCGCCTCGAGCATCGCCATGCCGCGGTCCGGGCGCAGATCGCGGCGCTCGAGGCCGAGCTGACGGCCGAGACCGCCGCCGAGGAGGTCGAGGTCGAGCAGGCCGAGTCGCGCGAGGCGATCCTCCTCGAGACGGCACGCGGTCGGGCGCAGTCCCGGGGCGGGGCCGGCCCGGGCTCGGAGCCGGCGTGACCCCGGACGGCCCCGGACCGGCGCCCGAACCGGAGCCGGCGTACGTGCTCCGCCTCTACGTGGTCGCCGGCAGCCCGGCCTCGCGGCGGGCGGTCTCCAACCTCCGGGCCATCTGCGAGGAGCAGCTCGACGGCCGGTACACCCTCGAGGTGATCGACCTCCGCGAGCAGCCGGCGCTCGCCGGGGAGCGCGACATCCTGGCCATTCCGACCCTGGTGAGGGAGCTTCCGCCCCCGGCCCAGCGGTTGATCGGGGACCTCTCCGACCGCGATCGGCTCCTGATGGCCCTCGACCTGGAGTTCACGTGACCGGCGACTGGCCCAGACTCCAGGCATGAACAAGACCACCTTCCTCGGCGACAAGCCGATCAACCGGATCGGGTACGGCGCGATGCAACTCGCCGGACCCGGCGTATTCGGACCGCCCCGCGACCCCGAGGCGGCCCGGGCGGTCCTCCGGCGGGCCATCGAGCTCGGCGTCGACCACATCGACACCTCCCAGTTCTACGGGCCCGACGTCGTCAACGACCTGATCCGCGAGACGCTCCACCCCTACCCGGAGAACCTCAAGCTCGTGACCAAGGTCGGCGGCCGCCGGGACGACGCCGGGGCCTGGCTGTCCGCCCAGTCCCCGGAAGAGCTCCGGGATGGGGTGGAGGCGAACCTCCGCTCGCTGCGGGTCGAGCGGCTCGACCTCGTCAACCTCCGGCTGATGGACGAAGGCGAAGGGCCGAGCGTCGCCCTCGAAGACCAGCTCGGCACCCTCGAGGAACTCCACCACGAGGGCAAGCTCGACCTGATCGGCGTCTCGAACGTCGACCTCGACCGGCTCGAGCGGGCGCACGAGCTCGTCGGGGTCGCCCAGGTCCAGAACTCCTACAGCATCATCGACCGGGGCGATGACCCGGTCGTCGACTTCTGCCGTGGCCGGGAGATCGCCTTCGTGCCCTTCTTCCCCCTCGGCTCGGCGTTCACCGGCGGGCCGGCCAAGCTCGCCCAGGACCCGACGATCTCGAGCGTCGCCGAGAAGCACGGGGCCACTTCCTCACAGATCGCCCTGGCCTGGCTCCTCGCCCGGTACGACCGGATGCTCCTGATCCCGGGAACGACCTCCGTCGCCCACCTCGAGGAGAACCTCGCCGCCATCGACGTCGAGCTCGACGAGGCCGACCTGACCGAGCTCGACGCCGTCGAGCAGGTCGGGCGCCCGCTCGGGTGATCGTCTCCCGACTCCACGCTCCCCGACCGACCGGCGGACCGGCCGACCGACCGGCCGGCGCCGCGGCCGGGTTTGCGGTATGAGTCAAGCCGTGGACGACGACGACGATTGGACGGGGACCCCCCCGGAGGGCCACTACTCGCGCGACCGGGCTCGACCCGACTTCTGGCGTGACCAGTGGCAGGCGAGCGCCGCCGTCGTCGGCCTGCTCGTGGTGATCGTCGTGCTCGTCGTCGTTCTCCTCACCCGCTGACCCCCCCCCCGTCCCCGGCCCCGAGGCCGAGGCTCAGGCCAGCCGGACGCCCCACCGGGTCGTGACCGTCTGCCCGGGCTCGAGGCGGACGACGCCCTCCCCGGTCTGGAACGCGTTCGGCGGGCAGGTCATCGGCTCGACGCCCAGGCCCTGCCGCCGCCGGTCCGGGCGGAGGGTGTCCCCGGTGAAGATCTCGAAGATCGGGTGGTGCTCGTCGACCCACAGCTCGGCCGACCGCCCGTCGGGGCCGGTCAGGCGGGTCACGGCCAGCCCGTCCTCGGCCCGGCTGAGGTCGGTGAACGCGAAGTCGATCTGCTGGTCGCCGACCCGCCGGGCGACCCGGAAGTCGTACGGCGTCCCCTCGACCGCCTCCCTCCCGACCGGGAGCTGGCGCTCCTCGTCGGTGGTGATCCGGGTCGCGGCCGGGACCTCGAGCCGGCAGTCGTCGACGAGGCCCGAGCCCGGCGACAGGTACGGGTGGTGGCCGGAGCCGAACGGGCAGGCCCGGTCCCCGATGTTCGTGGCCGTCGTCGTCACCTCGAGGCCCCCCGGGCCGAGGGCGTAGGCGACCGACACCTCGACCCCGAACGGGTAGCCCGACAGGGGGTAGAGGCGCGCCCCCATCACGACCCGGTCGGCCGCGCGCTCGAGCGCCCGCCACGGCCGCCACCGGAGGAACCCGTGGATGGCGTTGTGCTTGGCCGGCTCGGTCAGGTCCACCCGGTAGTCGGCCCCGTCCCACCGGTAGCGCCCGTCGGCCAGGCGGTTCGGCCACGGGATCAGCGGGGTCCCGTGGGCCCCGTCGCACATCGCCCCGACCGGGAACGGGTCGAGTACCGGCCGCCCCCCGACCTCGTACTCCCGGACCGCCCCGCCGACCTCGACGATCGTCGCCCGCTGGTCCCCGTCGGTGATCTCGAACTGGTCGCCTGAGGGATGGACCGCCATCGGCCGGCCGATCCTCTCAGATCGGGCCAGACCCCGACGGGGAACCCGGGGCCGAGCGAGGACTCGGCGCCGGGCGCCTCACCCGGCGTCGGCGACCGGGGTCCCCGCCGTCCGGCGGACCGGGCGCCCGACCGGGCCGGCCATGCTCAGGACGATCGCCGCCGCGAGCCCCCCCGCGCCCATCAGCACCCACCCGGCCCGGAAGTCCCCGGCCCCCCCGGGGGTCCCGAGCACGGCGACGAGGAGCGCGACCCCGAGCGCCGACCCGATCTGGCGGCCCGTCGTCTGGACGGCGATCCCCGTGGCCAGGCGCTCGGGCGGGAGGGCGGCCGCCGCGGCCCCGGTCAGCGACGGGAGGACGAGTCCGACCCCGGCCCCGCCGATGACCATCCCCGGGAGGAAGTCCGAGGCGTAGTCGACCGACCCCCCGAGGTGGCCGATCCACCAGACCGCCCCCAGCCCGAACAGCGCGCTCCCGACCGCCCCGACCGCCCCCGGACCGAGGCGGGACCCGAGCCGGGCGCCCGGGACGGCGAACGCCGCCGCCATCGCCGGGCCCGGGGCGATCATCAGGCCGGCGGTCAGGATCGGCTCCCGCCACGGGCCCGTGAGGAAGAGCACGCTCCCGAGGAGCATGGCGGCGAACCCCGCGAAGAAGAGGACCGAGGCCGCGGTCGAGACCCCGAACGCCCGGACCCGGAGCATGGCCGGCTCGACGATCGGCGCCGGGTGGCGCCCGCTCCGCCGCCCGACGCCCCCGATCAACACCACCGACAGGGCGAGGAGCCCGAGCACCCGCCCGCCCGACCAGCCCCAGGTCGGGCCCTCGACGATCGCCACGACCAGGGCCCCGACCCCAGCGCTCAGCATCCCCGCCCCGAGCAGGTCCGGGCGGATCGTCCCGGGGAAGCGGATCTCCCGGAGCACCAGACACCCCCCGGCGATCACAGCCAGGCCGATCGGGACGTTGACGATGAACACCCACCGCCAGCTGCTCTGGACGAGGAGGCCACCGAGGGGCGGCCCGGCCGCGGCCGCCACCCCGCCGACCGCCGCCCAGGCCCCGATCGCCACGTGACGCTCCTCGGGGGGGAACTCCGGGAGGAGGAGGCCGAGGGAGGCGGGCATGACCAGCGCCGCCCCGACCGCCTGGACCACCCGAGCGGCGATCAGGACCCCGATCGACGGGGCGGCGGCGCAGGCGGCCGAGGCGGCCACGAAGATCCCCAGGCCGAGGAGGAACGACCGCTTGCGCCCGACCGCGTCCGACCAGCGCCCGGCCGGGACCAGACCCGCGGCGAAGACGATCGCGTAGGCCGTGAGGATCCACGACACCGAGCCGAGGCTCGTTCCCCCGAAGTCGGCCCGGATGTCAGCGAAGGCGATGTTGACGATGAACAGGTCGAGGCTCGCCATGAAGACGGCGACCCCGACGATGATGAGAACCCTCCACTTGCGCTCCATGCCGCTCCCGACTCCCGCGTTGCGTGATAGGACTGACTCGCCGGCCCCACCATAGCGCCAACAGTTGCATCATGCAACTCGACCTTGATATCCTGTCGATGCGATGCTGGGGAGCGACTACACCGGACAGACCTGCTCGATCGCTCGGACGCTCGAGCTGGTCGGGGAGCGCTGGACGATGCTGATCGTCCGCGACGTTTTCCTCGGTCTCCGGCGCTTCGAGGACATCCGGGCCGACCTCGGAATCGCCCGGAACGTGCTCTCGACCCGGCTCGACCGGCTCGTCGCCGCCGGGCTCCTCCAGAGAGCGCCCTACCAGGAGCGCCCGCCCCGCCACGAATACCGCCTCACCGCCAGGGGCCTCGACCTCTGGCCGGTGCTGGTCGAGCTGATGGCCTGGGGCGACCGCCACGCCCCGACCCCGGACGGGCCCCCGGTCCTCCTGCGTCACCGCGGGTGCGGTGGTGTCCTCGGCCCCGGCCGCGTCTGCGACCGGTGCGCCGCCGTGGTCGACCGCCCCGAGGTCGCGGCCGAGCCCGGGCCCGGAGCCGGCCCCGGACATCCGCTGCGCCGCCCCCGGCGCCGAACCCCCGACCGGCTTGTTGTGTAGACAACTATTTGCTATCCTTACCCGTGGCGGGGTAGACCACCCGCCGGACCGTGCGAGCAGCACCCCTCCCGATGCTCCGTCTCTTCCGCCCCCGGCGGGACCGAGCTGGCGGCGGACCCCTCGCCGGTGGAAAGGCATCACGACGTAGAAAGGGCAGCGGATGGATAGGACGACAAGAACGAGCGCGAGCCGCCGGCGCGGCGCCCACAGCGCTCCAGCCAAGCAGCCGCGGCGCCGGGCCACGGCCGCCGACAGCGCCCGGGCCCAGCGCCGGGCCCAGACCGAGGCGACCACCGACTCGCTCCAGATCTTCCTCAACCAGGCGTCCCGATACGCCCTGTTGACGGCGGCCGAGGAGATCAGCCTGGCCAAGCGCATCGAGCGCGGGGACATGGCGGCCAAGGACGCCATGATCAACGCCAACCTCCGCCTCGTCGTCTCCCAGGCCCGCCGCTACCAGGGCCTCGGCCTCTCGATGGGCGACCTCGTCCAGGAGGGGACGTTCGGCCTGATCCGGGCGGCCGAGAAGTTCGACTGGCGCAAGGGCTTCAAGTTCTCGACCTACGCGACCCTCTGGATCCGCCAGAGCATCCAGCGGGGGCTCGCCAACACGTCCCGGCCGATCCGGCTGCCCGTCCACATCGAGCAGCGGGAGCGCAAGCTCGCCCGGGTCGAGCGCGAGCTCGCGGCCAAGCTCGCCCACGACCCGACCGACGAGGAGGTCGCCGCGGCGGCCGAGATGACCGTCGACGAGGTGCTCGCCCTCCGGGCCGCCCGCCGGACGGTGACCAGCCTCGACGTCCCGGTCACCGACGACAGCGAGAGCAGCGTCGGCGACTTCATCGCCTCCGACCGGCCCGATCCGAGCGAGGAGGCCGAGATGACCGAGTTCGAGCAGACCGTGGCCGCCGCCCTGGCCGCCCTGCCCGTCGACGAGCGCAAGGTCGTCGAGCTCCGCTTCGGCCTCCGCGACGGCCGCCAGCGGACGATCGAGGCGACGAGCCGGGAGCTCGGCGTCACCCGCGAGCGGGCCCGCCAGCTCGAGGAGGCCGCCATGGCCAGCCTCGGCGACCAGCCGACCCTCGCCGCCCTGCGCGAAGCGGCCTAGCCGCCGCCCGCGCCCGGGCCGGGGGCCTGGCCGCCCGGCGCGGACCCGCCTACCCCGGGACCGGCCCCCGACCACCCGACACCGCTCCCCACCCCCACCAGTCAGAGGCGGGGGAGCGCCTGGCGGAGCGAGAGGACCGGGGCGAACAGGTCCCCGTCCCGGGCGACCCGGTCGAGCACGGCGGCCGGCGCGAAGTCGAGGCCGGCCGCGCCGCCGAGCTCATCCCAGTCGACCGGGGTCGAGACGCCCCGCCCGGCCCGGAGCGAGTAGGCGGCGGGGAGCGTCCGGTCCGGGTCGTTCCCGGTCCAGTCGACGAGCACCCTCCCGCCCGGGGCCGGCCCCGGCCCGGCCGCCACGCGCTCGGGGTCGTCCCCGGCGAGGAGCTCGGCCACCATCCGGGCGAACCTCCGGGTCTGGGCGTGGGTGGCCCCCCCGACCGGGAGGTGGACCTCGAGCCCCCCGGATCCCGACGTCTTGGCCAGGCTCCGAAGCCCGAGGTGCTCGAACATCCCCTGGAGGCGGAGGGCCACCTCGCGGCAGGCGGTGGTCGCCGGCCCGAGCTCGAAGACGACGCGGTCGGGTTCGTCCGCCCGGCCCGGCCCGACGCGGATCTCCTCGCCCCGGACGGTCAGGGCCCGGCCGTCGAGGTGGGGGAGCATGACCGGGGCGACCCGGGCGTAGTAGTCGTCGTCGACCAGCTCCCGAAGCTCGGTCAGCTCGACCTCGCGCCCGTCGACCCGGACCCTCGCCCGCGCGGACACCGGGCCCGGCTCGGCGGCGGGGGCCCCGGCGGCGGGGACCTCGATCCAGGCCGGGGAGCGCCGCCCGGGCTGGTAGGTCGAGTCCAGGCGCTTGGCCACGACCCCCCCGAGCCCGAGCCGGGCCGCCGCCTCGAGCACCTCGGCGCCCCGCCCGACCACGTGGTCGGGGGTCTGCCAGCGCTCGCCGGCCAGCCCCAGCCCGGCCAGGCGCTCCCGCCGGCGGGCGTAGGGGAGCTCGAGCAGCGAGTGGCCGTCCAGCCAGAGGAGGTCGAGGATTACGAGGGTGACCGGGAGCTCCTTGGCCATTTTTCGGAGCTGGGTCGGGGAGACGGCCTGGCCCCGGCGAGCCACCGCCTCCGGGTTCGGCCGGCCATCGTCGCCCAGGCCGACGATCATCGCGTCGAGGACGGCCCGGTGCGAGCTGAGGGCCCGATTCAGGCGGCCGAGCTCCGGGAACCGGTCGGTCACCTCGCCTTCGCGGGTCTCCAGGCGGAGCACGCCCGGCTCGGAGTAGGCGATCGTCCGGAGGCCCTCCCAGCGGATCTCGTGGGCGAACCGGCGTCCGTCGGCCGGGAGCCGGCCCGGCCGGGCGAGCATCGGCTGGACGTGCTCGGGCATCGGCTCCCGGTCGGGGTCGGCCGGGGGGTCCATCCGGTGGACCATCCAGTCCTTGGGCTCGGCCTCCTTGCCGATCGCGAACAGGGCGTACCGGGCGTCGAGGCGCTCCCCGTGGAGGGCGACCTCGACCTTGCGCGCCTCCCACTTGAGCGTCTCGTAGGTCCCCCGGTCCCAGATCGTCATCCGCCCGGCCCCGTACTGGCCGGCCGGGATCTCGCCGTGGAAGTCGATGTACTCGAGCGGGTGGTCCTCGGTCCGGGCGGCGAAGTGGTTGGTCCCCGGGCTCTCCGGGAGGCCCTTGGGCACCGCCCACGAGGCGAGCACCCCGTCGCGCTCGAGCCGGAGGTCCCA
>JAXDHK010000379.1:0-4745 GCA_034664545.1 Solirubrobacteraceae bacterium | reverse complement strand
CGCCGGCCGCCGAGCCACGACGATGTCCTGGTAGGCGACACCCTCGGGATCGCCCGACCACAGGCCCGGTCGCACCCCGGTCACCTCGAGCCCGGCCCGCCGGAGCCCCTCGACCACGAACTCCTGCTCGAGCGCGACCGCCGTCTCGGGCGAGCGCGGGTCCATCGTCCGGTACTCGGTCCCCGCATCCGCGAGGACGGCGGGCAGGTCGATCGCGGCGGTCCCCTGATCGAGCGCCCGGGCGGTGTGGGCGTTCAGCAGGAAGAACGTCCCGAAGAACGTCCCGCCCGGTGCGAGCACCCGGCCGAGCTCGCCGGCGTAGTTGAGGAACCCGCCCGGGCGCATGTGGGTGAAGACCGAGGTCGCCAGCGCGAAGTCGAACGCCTCGTCCGGGTAGGGAAACGTCAGCTGCGTGGCGTCGAGCCCCCCGGTCGGGTTGTAGTGGCTGTTGGCGACGTCGACGACCCGGAAGGAGAAGTTCGGATGCCGCGCCGCCACCGAGGACCGGCACCAGTCGATCGCCGGTCGTGAGACGTCGAACCCGGCGTAGGTGCCCCCAGCGAGGAAGCCGGCGAGGGGAACCGCGGTCCGGCCGGTCCCGCAGCCGACGTCGAGCACCCGGTCGGTCGCCGCGAGCCCGCCGACCTCGATCAGCTGGGCGAGGACGATCTCCCCGACCGCCCGGAAGTCCCCGTGCCCGACGCTCTGGAGGCGGCGCGGAGGGCGCAGCGCGTCGCGCCCGACCAGCGCCCCCTCGACCAGGTCGACCGTGCCGAGGGCGGCATCCCGGAGCGACCGCGCCAGCGGCATGTGGCGCAGCCGGGTGCGGAGCCGCTGGGCCAGCCGCCGGCGAAGTCGAGCCTGCGCCCGGGCGGGACTCAGGGCCGCCGCCGGACGAGATAGGAGTCCTGGAGGAGCCGCGCCTCGTCGGCCTCCGCCGGATGCTCGGGCGCCAGGAACGCCTCCCGGAGCTCGAAGCCCTCGATCATCCGGCCGCGGACGTACTCCGGCGGGTGGTAGGCGATGCAGAGGTTCGTGCCGGCGGCCGTGTTGAACTGGACGACCGGCCGCCCGCGCTCGTATTCGCGACGCTCGGGTCCGCTCAGACGGTCCCGGTACGCCTCGCCCGCCGTGGTGAACAGCAGGTGGCCGCCGGGCCTGATGACGCGGGCGAGCTCGGCCATCCAGGCCCCCTCGGGCTCCGGCGGGAGGTGGGTGAAGATCGAGAGGGCGTAGACGAAGTCGAACGTCGCGTCCGGGTAGGGCAGCGGCGGCCGGTCCTCGCTGACGGCGGCGTTCATGAACGGGAGGCTCGCCCGACACCAGGCCACGAGCTCCCGGTTCGGGTCGCAGCCGTAGAGGCTCGCCCGCGTCCCCTCGGCCCACCACCGGGCCAGGCGCCCGCAGCCGCAGCCGAAGTCGAGGACGGCCGAGCCCGGGTCGAGGGACCCTCCGTTGCGCTCGAGCATCCCCCGCACGAAGGTCGCCTGGCGCCGGCCGGTCTCGAGGAAGAACGTCGGGTCGGGGGTCCCGGAGACGAGCACCCGGAGCTTTGCCGGCGGCAGCGGCAGGCCGTCGGCCCCCGGCCCCTCGTGCCCCTGGGGCCGGGCGCCCGGGCGGACGCGCAGGAAGGCCTCGTAGGACCGCAGCAGGCCGATCTCGACCCGCTTGCGGGCCGGGGCGGGAATCCTGAGAAGTCCGTAGCGGATCAGGCGTCGAATCCGGTGGCTCATCTCAGGCACCGCAGAATAGCCGTCGCCCGGCCGAGCGACGCTCGCCGGACCGACGGCTGCCCCCCGCGGCGTCGAGGGTCGCCTCGTAGGCCGCCGCCAGCTCCCGAGCGTGGCGCTCGGGGGTGAAGTCGGCCGCCAGCCGGGCTCGGCCGCCCGCCCCGAGCGCGGCCCGGCGGGGAGCGTCGTCGAGCAGCGCGCCGATCGCCGCGACCAGGGCGTCCGGGTCGTCGGCGCCGACGAGGACGCCCGACCCCGAGTCGACCTGCTCGGGCAGGCCGTCGACCCGGGTGGCCACGACGGGCAGCCCGCTCCCCAGGGCGTCGAGCACCACCAGCGGAAACGGGTCGCGCCGGGTCGGCAGGACGAAGACGTCCCAGTCGGCCAGCTCGCCCAGCGGGTCCTCGGTCGGCCACCAGCGAACTCCCGCCGCCTGCGCCCGCCGGGTCAACGCCTGCGCCCAGGCGCGCTCCCGCCCGGACGCAAGCCAACCGACCATCCGGAACTCGACGTCCGGCCGCCGAGCCTTGAGGGCCCCGGCCGCGGCGACGAACAGGTCGCTCCCCTTGCGCTCGGACACCGTCGCCAGGGTCCCGACCACCAGCGGCCGGTCCCCGGGCCGGCCGGGCCGCCGGGCGGGCCGGGGCGGCGGCAGGGCCAACCCCGGGGTGACCACGCTCGTCCCGAGCCCGAGATCCCGCAGCGGCCGGGCGCAGGCCAGGGAATCGGCCGCCGTGTGGTGAGCCACCCGCGCCAGCCGGACCGCCGCGGCGCCCCGCACCCCGGCGGTGAGCATCTCGTGCACGTGGAGGAGCGTCGGCGTCCGGGTCGACCGGGCGACCGCCGCCTCGGGCAGCGCGACGATGGTGTTCACGTGGACCAGGTCGGGCCGCCGCCCGAGGATATGGGCCCGGAGGCGGCGGAGATAGCCGGGTGTTGCCGCCAGGCGCCGGGCCGGGCCCGGCGACTCGCGCAGCGCTCCCCAGCTGTAGCGCAGCGGGCGCTCCTCCCCGGCTACCGGCCAGCCCCGGCGGTCGAGCAGCCCGGCGATCGGACTCGGGCACGGCGCCCAGAAGCTGAAGCGCCAGCCCGCCGCCTCGAGGTCGGGCACCGCCCGCAGCACGGCGGTCGTCGCCCCCCCGACCCGGGGCTCGTGCAGCACGACCAGGACGTGACGCGAGCTCAAGCCGAGCGCGCGAACAGGGTCAGGCCGAGGGCCAGCGGGATGCCGATCTCGAGCGCCTCGCCGAAGACGAGCGAGTAGCTGCCGATGATGAACTGGAACAGGAGCAGGACGCCGACCACGAACAGGCAGGCCCGGAGCTTCCGGCCCTCGCTCGGGCCGTGGCGCACCCGCAGGCCGGTCAGGGCCCGGGCGAAGGCACCGAGCAGGAGCCCGCCGACCACGATCCCGACGAACCCGAAGTCCCGGTAGAACTCGCCGGCCGCCCCGATCGGACGCCCGGCCAGGAAGCGGTTGCCCCAGATCAGCTTGCGGAACGACGTGTCGGTCGCCTCGGGCTTGCCCGGATAGAGGAAGCGCGGCAGCTGGCCCCGGAGCCCCTGCCCGAGCTCGCCCCCGTAGCGGTAGCCGGCGTGGATCGGGACGTAGTTCGTCTCCTCGAGGAACTGGTCGAACACGGGGCTGCTGTTGAGGATGATCCGGGTGTCGACCGCATACCGGGGGACGTTGGCCAGCACCGAGCCGAGCGTCCGGCTGTGGGCATCCTCCCGCACCGCGAGGTAGGCCGCGGCGAACAGCACGGCCGCGACCGCGGCCGGGACGAGGACGCGCAGGCGCCACGGCCTGACCAGCTCGTTCCAGGCGACCAGGGTGAGGAGGATCGGAACGAGGACCAGGGTTCGCGAGCCGAGCAGCCCGTAGAAGACGACGAACTCGAGGATCGCCGCCCCGAGGCCCAGGCGTTGAGGGACGGTCGCCGGCGTGTGCCAGCAGATCCACAGCAGGAGCGCCGCGGTGTAGAAGTTGAGGATCACCAGGTAGGTGAAGTCGACCGCGAGGTTCCCCTGGGTCCCGAGCTGGTCGACGGCGGTGCCGAAGCCGCCGATCTTGGCGAGCACGATGAGCTGCCCGACCAGGCCGACGGCCAGAAAGGCGCCGATCACCCACCGGAGGTCGAGGTCGCGGGTGCGCGCGCCGAGCCGGGAGAGCCGCCCGGCCGCCCGGGCGCTCACCGGCAGCCGGTAGGCGAGGGCGAAGAGGCCGAAGAACAGGGTCAGGCCTCCGATCGCCCGGGTCAGCGCCTGGTCGAGGCTCCCGGTCATCCGGGTGTCGACGAACAGGGTCAGCTCCTGGGCGCGCAGGTCGAGGATCGTCTGCAGCGGCGTCGCGTAGTAGTTGTAGGAGGAGTGGGTCAGGGCGCCCGCCGACACCGACAGCTGGACGGGGCGGATCACGAAGTAGACGAGCACGGTCAGGCCGACGACGCCGACCGGCGAGAGCAGCTCCTGCCTGCTGGCAGCCCAGACCACGCAGGCCGCCGACCCACCCCCGAGCAGGGCGAGCAGCACCCAGCGCGGCCCGCCGGTCAGTGGCCCCGATCCGAGCTGCGCGACGCCGTACCCGCAGGCCAGCACGAGGAGGACGGGCAACCCGGCGAGCAGGAGGGGACCCGGGTTGAAGCCTGCTGTTCGAAGACGGGTCATTAGCTCGAGGCGACCCGCGGGAGTGGCTCGCCGGCCGACGACCCGGCCCGGTCGCGCGCCGGTTCACCCAATCCTAGTGCGCCGCGACGAGGAGACCTCCGGGGCCGGTGGGCGCGGATCGCCGATGCGCGCGCGCCGCGGTCCCCACCTCGCCCAAGGGCAGGGACTCGGGGAGCGGGTGCATTAGGTTTGGCGGCTCATGTCGAGGCCCCCGGACGTACGGACGCCCCCCGAGACGGCGGCGGCGCCACCGACCCCGCTCGGCCCGGGTATTCCCTGGCGGCTGATACGCGCGACCGGCACCGACCGCCGGCTGCTGCTGCGCTCGCTGATCACGATCGTCGGTCG
>JAXDHK010000378.1:0-6423 GCA_034664545.1 Solirubrobacteraceae bacterium | reverse complement strand
CTGCTCGACGGATCCGGCGACGCCGCCGGTGGCCGTCGCGCGGGTCGATGTGGCGGGGCCGGACGCGCAGACGGGGTCGACGGTGACGGTGGCGTCGGCGTCGTGTCCGGCGGGGACGCGTCTGTTCGGCGGGGGCTACTCGGTCGATGAATCGGTGGGCGGGACGGGTGGGCTTCAGCCGCAGCAGGGCTACCACATGCGGGGGAGCTATCCGTCGAGCTCGGGGACGACGGAGGTCGCCAACGGGGCGGTCAACCCGACGACGTGGACGGCGCTGCTCCGGGCCGGGGGCCAGAACCTCCCGGCCGGGAGCCACATGAACCTCCACGGCTACGCCATGTGCGCCACGCCTCCCCCGCCGCTCGCCATGTCCTGCGCGCCGGCCTCCGTGCGGGTCGGAGGGTCGGTGACCTGCACGGCGACCGTGACCGGGACGACGCACCCGTCCGGGAGCGTCAGCTTCACGAGCGACTCGGCCGGGAGCTTCGGGCCGACGTCGTGCACGCTCAGCCCGATCGGCGGAGTCCAGTCGCGCTGCTCGGTGACCTACACCCCGACCGCCTCGGGGGGCGGGACCCACACGGTCACGGCCGCCTACTCCGGCGACGCCGGTAATCCGGCCAGCCAGGCCATGGCGACGGTCGGGGTCGGCCCGGCGGCGACGACGACCTCGGTCTCGTGCAGCCCGGATGCGGTCGTGGTCGGGAGCCCGAGCACGTGCACGGCGACGGTGACCGGTCCGGCGTCGAGCGCCCCCCCGACGGGCCCGGTCACCTTCGCCCGGAACTCGAGCGGTGCGTTCAGCTCGACCACGTGCCTGCTGGTGGCGGGCACCGGAGGGTCGGCCTCGTGCTCGGTGACCTACACCCCGGGGGCGGTCGGATCCGGCGCGCACAAGGTCTACGCCCGGTACGTGGGTGACCCGGATCACGCGCCCAGCGCCGGGAGCACCACGATCGCCGTGTCCTAGGCCGGCGGAGCAGGCGAGAGCGGGCGGGCGCGGCGTGAAATCGGGGGTCGCGCCCGCTCCCGCGCTGCTAGGATCACACCTCGATCAGCATAGGCAACGCATAGGACCAAGGAGGACACATGCCCGTCGTGGAACGCATCAGGCCCACCGCGCCGGAGGACACCGCGACCGCGGCGGCGATCGAGGACATCCTCGCCGTCGTGCGGGCTTCGGCGGATGCGGTGGAGGCTGGGGAGAGGGCGAGGCAGCTGGCCGAGGGCACGGTCGGCCACGGGACGATCCGCCTGCATGGGCGGGACGAGCCGTCCCCGTCCGAAGCGGCGGCCCCGGCGGCAGACGTCTAGACCGAGTCGGCCGACGCGGTGGCGGTGCCTCGCGCGGCGAACCACGCCACGCTGTCTCTTCCGCGTAGGGCTCGGCCGGTCCGTGAGGGCCTCGCGGGGGGCCGCAAGCATTCGGGGCGCCGGCCGTTCGGACCCTTGAGCGCCCCACGCACTTCCCTAACCACTATGCATATGCGATGCTTATGTGCGATGAGTCGGATGCATAGCTGGATTGCCCGGCGGCGGGTCCTCGGCGTCCGGATGGACACGCTCGGGCGGGCCTACCGCGCCGGCAGGTCGGACGGCCGGCGGCCGGCGTCAGGGCCCGGCGTCCTCGGCTTCGAGCGACTGGCCGAGCCTCCGCGCCGTCCCGAGTCCGGCCACGCGCTCTTCGCCGGGATGGTCCGGTCGGTCGAGGTCCGGGGGGCGACGGCGGTCGTCGAGATCGAGGCCGGCCCGTTCCTGTTTCGCGCCGCCGTCGATCGCCACGAGCTTGAGGCGCTCAGCCTGGCCAAGGGCTCCCCGGCCCGGGCTACGGTGCGGGGAGCCGTCGTCCGGGTCGATCGGGGCGCCTGACCCGGTCAACGACGGTCCGGCGCCGAGCGCCCCGGCCCGTCCCGGCCCGGCCCGGCGAGCTTGTACTGTGAGCCTCCAACCGATCCGGGAGGGGCACATGGCCGCGCGCAGCAGCGCCAGGACCCAATGGCAGGGCGACCTCGCCCACGGGGCCGGGGTGACCACGCCGGCGAGCGGGGCGTTCGAGCCGGTCGAGGTCAGCTGGGCGTCGCGCACGGCCCGGGCGGCCGGCAAGACCAGCCCGGAGGAGCTCCTCGCCGCCGCTCACGCCTCATGCTTCTGCATGGCGCTGGCCCACGAGCTGGCCGAGGCCGGGACTCCTCCCGACCACCTCGAGGCCGAGGCGACCGTCGAGTTCGAACCGGGCGAGGGCGTCAGGTCCTCGCACATCGCGGTCACCGGCCGGGTTCCCGGAATCGACCAGGACGCCTTCGCCGCCGCTGCCGGGGCCGCCGGTCAGGGCTGCCCGATCTCGGGGGCCCTGCGCGGGAACGTTGACATCGAGGTCGACGCCGTGCTCGATATCTAGCCGGCCCGCGACACGCACACTCGGCCGATCCGGTAGCCGTTAGTCTCCGGCTGAGATGACCAAGGGCGAGGCGGGCGAGGCCGTCCAGGCGGCGATGCGGGAGCGGGGTGTGACCTTCGCCCAGCTCGCGGCCGAGCTCGAGCGTCCGCTCGTCTGGGCGGCCGCCGCCGTGCTCGGCCAGCATCCGCTCCCCCCGAAGGAGGCCGGGAAGCTGATCACCCGACTCGGGCTCCCGGCCGAGGTCGGCGCGGCGCTCGAGGAGATCCCGACCCGCGGCGGACTCGATGCGCCGGTCCCGGTCGACCCGACCGTCTACCGCCTCTACGAGGTGGTCCAGGTCTACGGGCCCGCGCTCAAGGCGCTCATCCACGAGGAGTTCGGCGACGGGATCATGAGCGCCATCAACTTCAAGATCGACCTCGACCGGGTGGCCGATCCCGGCGGCGACCGCGTGCGCATCACCCTCGACGGGAAGTTCCTCCCCTACCAGTGGGGGTAGACGGGTGGACCTCCGATGAGGTGGCGCTGGTGGAGCGGCCGCGCCGGGCCCGGCGGATCGAAGCCCCGGCCCACCCGGACCTCGATCGGCTCCGGCTGGCGACCCGGCGCCCCTCCGGATGAGGACTCGGCACCGGCGTTCATCGGTCGGAGGGCCGAACAGGAGGTGTTCAACGAGCTCCTCGCCCCGGCCCCGGCCCCGCGCTCGAGCTTCGTCCACCTGACCGGCACCCCACGGAGCGGGCGCCAGGCCCTGCTCGAGCAGTTCAAGGTCCTGGCCGACCAGGCCGGCGCCCGGTGCGGCCCGGTGGTCGACTTCGAGAAGGACGCCGGCCTCGAGCTCGACGAGCTGCTCGACCGGGTCGCCCGGGGACTCGAGCCCGAGCCGGAGCCCGAGCACTTCAGGCACTTCTTCGAGGCCATGACGCGCTTCCATTCGCGCGAGTCCGGCCAGCCGAGCCGGACCTCCCAGGCCGTCGCCGTGGTTCGGGCCGGGAGCTCGGCGGTCAGCCAGCTCGCCGGGGCCCTCCCGGTGACGCTTCCGTTCAAGGCGGTCGACGCCGCGATCCAGGGGCCTCTGGGCGACGTCCTGACCGAGCGGGCCGAGACCAGGCGCACCCTCAGCGCGGTCAGCGACGAGTTCGTCACCGGCCTGCTCGCCCTTGCCCGGGCCCGGGGGCCGGTCGTCCTCCTCTTCAGCGACCTCGACTTCGCCCCGGCGAACGCCAAGGTCCTCTGGCTGCGCCGGTCGCTCCTCCCGCGCATCGCCGAGGACCGGGTGATCGTCGCCGCGTCGACCCAGCCGCAGTTCGACCTCGAGGACGTCGGAGGCCTGTTCGGTCGCCTGACGAAGATGCACCTCGACCGCTTCAGCCAGGACGAGGCCGAGGAGTTCCTCGAGCAGCGGATCGGGTTGAAGCCGGGCTCGCCCCTGGCGCGGGCGGTGCTCGAGGACACCAACCGCTTCCCCGAGCGCCTGGCCGGCTACGCCAGGTACTTCGACGAGCACCCCGAGGCCCGCAAGGACGAGCGGCTCCCGGCGGCGGCCCGGGACCTCACGGCCGGCGGATTCGTCTCCGGGCTCCTCGCCCGGGTTCCCGAGCCGTTCCTGCGGGAGGTCCTCCTCCACGCCGCGCCGCTCCGGTGGTTCAACGCCGAGCTCCTCGCCGGAATCGAGACCGTAGCCGGGCTGACCGCCCCGCCCGACGGGCCTCACGCCGCGGCGGTGCTCGAGGCCGGGATGCGCCCGTCGTGGGTGACCAACGTCGGCGGCGGGTGGGGGATCGACGACCACACGCGCAGGCGGGCGATCGTTGACGAGTTCCGCCGCCTCCACCCCGGGCTCTACCGCCAGGTGCATGCTCACGCGGCGCGCTACCACCTGATGCGCCTGCGCGAGCTCGAGGACGGTCCGGCCCCGCCGGTGGACACCGGGGCGGCCGGGGAGGTCGACGTCTTCGCCTACCAGCCGATCACCCACCCGACCGACCGGCTGCGCTGGGACGAGTACCTCGGGTCCCTCGGCGAGTGGCTCTACCACCTGGTCGCGCTCTCCCCCCGGGCCGGGTTCGCGCGTCTGGCCGACTACGTCGGCGAGGCGCTCGCCTGGGGCTATCCCGCAGCCGCGATCGGCCTCCTCGACATCGGCGTCGAGATCACGCTCCCCGCCTCGGAGGCGCTCGCCCGCCAGCGCCTCCTCGAGGTCGCCCGGGCGCTCCAGAGCGATCGCCACGCCGAGACCCTTCAGCTCCTGGCCGAGTTCTCGGCCGGGGGGTCGGCGAGCACGATCGCCGACGCGGCCGCTCGGTACCTGGTCGGGACGCGCCTGGTCCGCCTCGGGCGCTCGACCCTCACCGTCCACCAGAAGTTCGAGCAGGCCGAGAGGCTCCTGGCCGGGACGGACGGGGGGGTGCAGACCGGGTCGCTCCGCTGCCTGAACCTGACGCGGCTGGCCAGTGAACGGGCGCGATCGGACCCCCGGGGGGAGGCGGCGCTGGGGCTCCTCGACCAGGCCGCGGCGCTCGCCCGGACGCTCGACCCCCGGGTCCAGGCCGAGATCGAGCGGACGCGGGGGCTCGTCCTGGCCGGAGCCGGCCGGCCCGACGAGGCGCTGGCGGCCTGCGACGCGGCCCTCGACCTGCTCGGCCGGGTCGGCGCCGCCGCCGACGCCGCCCTGGTCCTCTGCCTGCGCGCCGACCTCAACTTCCGGGCGGCGGCCGGGCACGACGCGGCGCGGGAGGATCTGATTCGGGCTCGCTCGATCTACCGGCAGCTGGTCGACCCCGAGGCGGAGGCCCAGGTTCTGGTCGGCCTGCTGGAGATCGCGGTGACCGAGGGCGACGACCGGGGAGCGACCGAGCTCGAGGCGGCCGTCGCCGGCCTGCGCCCCTCGGACTTCCTCGTGCGCAACCAGATCGGGAGCCTCTACTACCACGCGGGCCGCCACGAGCAGGCCGTCGCCCGGTACACCGAGGCGGTCGAGATGGCCGGGGAGGCCGGCGAGCCGGCGCTCTTCGCCTCGCGCGGCCGGGCGCGCCTGAGGTGGGCGGCCCAGCTCGAGCCGGGCAAGGACCCACCCGTGCCGCCGACACCCGGCGGCGGCCCGGCCCCGGAGGCGATGCCGCGGCCCGAGGATCTCCGCCGGCAGGCGCGCGAGGATCTGGCCGCCGCCTACGAACGCGATCCTGACGACCTCGACGTCGGGATCGAGCTCGCCGAGCTCGAGCGCCGGCTCGGGGACTCGACGGCGGCGGTCGCCGCGGCTCTGAGCGTGGCCGAGCGGATCGTCGCCGCCGGGAGCGCCTTCCCGCCGCCACCGCCTCCCGCCCCCGAGGATCCGGGGGCCGACCGAGTCGAACGCAACGCCATCACCCGGCGCCTGCGGGACCTCCTCGTCCGCGCCGTGACGCTGCTCGGACCCGTGCCGGCCCGCCAGGTGCTCGACGGGTGGATGGCCTCCCAGCCGGCTGACGAGGAGCTCGAGCTGATGCGGGCGATCGCCGGCCACGAGCTGAGCGACACCGACCGTGCCGCCCTCGACGAGGCGATCCTCGCGGCCGGCCGGGCCGCCGGAGAGGACGACCCGCCCCGGGGCCGGGCGCTCGTCGAGCTGGCCGTGCTCGAGGCCCAGGCGCGCCACTGGCCGCAGGCCAAGGCCGCGGCGAAGCGCGCCGCCCGGGACGAGACCGTCCGGGTCCAGGCCGAGTACCTGCTCGACCGCCTCGACCAGATGCACAAGCGCGAGGACGAGTTCGGCGGCCAGCCGGAGACGGTGGCCGACGAGCTGATCGTCTACATCGCCGAGAGCCTCCTCCCGTCGTTCGACCCGAACTCCGAGGTCGGGTCCGAGTTCTTCGGATGGATGATCGACGCCTTTCACCGCCGCCGCCACGAGCGCCTCGGGGTCGCGGCCCCGCGCCTGCTCGTCGACGTCGGCCGGGAGCTCCCGCCCGGCTGGGTCGAGGTCGTCCTCGACGGCGTCAGCCGCGCCCGGATCCCGATCCAGGGCGACCTGCTCGCCGCCGCCG
>JAXDHK010000377.1:0-3587 GCA_034664545.1 Solirubrobacteraceae bacterium | reverse complement strand
ACCCGGCCTCCGGCTTCGAGGCCTCCCCGTGGCGGCGGCGACGCCCGCGCGGGGGGCGAGTCGGCGTCGACGGGGCTTCGAGCGGCGGGAGGCCGGCCAGGGCCGCGGCGGCCGCCTCGCGGGTGGCCGCGGTGTAGACGACGTCGAGTCGGTGGTTGAGCCCGGGGGTATCCAGACGGCCGTCGGCGTAGTGGGAGCCGAGAGCGCCCGCCAGGTGATCGCGGTCGGCGTCGGTCAAGCGGATCCCGGCGAGGCCGCCGCCGGGAGGGTCAGCTTCCTGGGGGCGCAGGCTCAACGACGACAGAGCCGGGCGTTCTCGGTCATCCGATCGACCGCGCGGCGGCGGCTGTCCTCGAGCATTTCCGTGTACGGCGATCCGTTGAGGTTACCTGCGTTCCCCCCCACACCAGGGGCACCCCGCGTATTGTGGGAACGGTGAGCACACCCCACCTGCGTCCGCTCGCGATCGGCGAGATCCTCGACGTGGGCATCAAGGCCTACGCCAAGAACGCGCGGGTGCTGATCACGATCGGGGCGGTCGTCGGGGTGCCGCTCGAGCTGCTCAGCGGCGTGATCCAGCTCTCGACGGTGTCCTCGTCCGACCAGATCAGCGGATCGTTCACGGCCAGCTCGGACATGCCGGCCGCCGACTACTCCCGGGCCCGGGTGGCCGGCCTGGTGCTCGGCATCCTGATCGGGCTCGTGGTCACCCTCCTGCTGACCGCGGCCACGGTCCAGGCGGTCAGCGACGCCTACCTGGGCCGGGTCCCGAGCGCCCGGGAGTCGCTGCGGTTCGCCGTGCGGCGCATCGGGGCGCTGCTCTGGCTGTACGTGCTCCTCGGGGTCGGGTTGACGCTTGCCGCCTTCGCGTTGCTCGTTCCGGCGATCTGGCTGTTCGTCGCCTGGTCGGTCGCGACCCCGGTGCTCCTGATCGAGAACGTCCGGGGGACGGCGGCGCTCCGGCGGTCGTTCCGCCTCGTGCGGCGGCGATGGTGGCCGACCGCCGGGGTCCTGGCCGTGGCGGGGATCGCCGTGAGCATCGCCGGCTTCGTGCTCGAGGGCCTGCTCGTGGCCATCCCGGCCTTGATCGCCCCGGGATCGGTGCTCGTCGCCGTGATCGCCTCGACGATCGGCTCGATGCTCGCCGTCGCGCTCGTCTACCCCCTCCAGGGCGCGGTGATCACCATCCTCTACTTCGATCTCCGGGTCCGCAAGGAGGGTTTCGATCTCACGCTCCTGGCCGCCGACCTCGGGCTTCCCGAGGCGGAGGTCTCCCCCGAGTGGCTGCCCGCGGGCGCCCCGGCCGGGCCGGGCGGGCCGGGCGAGGCGCCCCCCTTCTGGCCGCCGCCCCCGGGCTGGAGGCCGTCGGGCGCGGCGGCTCCGGTCCCAGGAGGCCCACCGAGCGCGACCGTCCCGGCGGCCGGGCCGCCGCCTCCGGGCGACGCCGCACCGCCGTTCTGGCCGCCGCCGCCCGGGTGGCCGGCGAACGGGTCGGGCGGGGCCGCCGGCCCGCGGGCCGGCGAGTGACCCCACCGGGGGTGGCGGGCGGGGTGGGGGACCCCCGGGCGATCGCCCACCAGATCCTCGGGGAGGACCGGTTCCGCCCGGCGCCGCTGCCCCGACCCCTGCACGGGGTGCTGGACGCCCTGGGAGGCGCCCTGGCACCGATCGGGGATGCGCTGAGCGACGCCTTCTCGGCGGTGGCGGGCCTGGTGCCGGGCGGAACGGCGACGGCGTGGGTGCTCCTCGGCGGCCTCGTGGTCGGGCTCGCCGGGCTGGCGGCGGCCCGCCTGACCGACCGGACGCTGGTCGACCGGACGTCCTCCGGGACGCGAGCCGGTCGCGGTGAGGGCGGGCCGCCGGACGCCCGGGCCCTCGAGGCGGCGGCCGAGGCGGCCGAGCGGGACGGGCGCCTGGAGGCGGCCGTGCGCCTGCGCTTCCAGGCCGGGCTCCTGCGCCTCGACGAGCTCGGCGTCCTCGCCTACCGCCCGTCCCTAGCGACCGCCGCCGTGGCCCGGCGCCTGGGCTCGCCGGTGTTCGACGGCCTGGCTCGGCGCTTCGAGGAGCTGGCCTACGGGGGCCGGCGGGCCGACCCCGGGGATGCCGGACGGGCGCGGGAGGGCTGGGAGCGGGTCCTGGCCGACGCGGGGCGTCGGGGATGAGCGGGACGCCCGCCCCCGCCCCCGCCCCCGCCCCCGCCGGCGCCCCCGGCGCCCCCGCGGCCGCGCCCGGACGCTCGGGCCTCGGGCCCGGGACCCGGGCCGGGCTCTACGTGCTCGCGGCGGTCGCGGGCCTGGCCGTGCTGAGCGCCGCGATCAATGCCTTCGTCCCGAGCCAGCACGGACCGCCGTCGTCCTCCTACGCCACGACGCCGGCCGGCCTGGCCGCCTACGCCGAGCTCTTGGGCCGGTCCGGGCACCCGGTGACCCAGCTGCGCCGGCCGCCGGCGGCTGGCCTGCTGGCGCCCGACGAGACGGTGGTGATGCTCGACCCGGACGCCGTGCTCGCCTCCGAGGGGCGGGCCCTGGCCGGGTTCGTGGCCGGGGGCGGGCACCTGGTGACCGGGGGGAGCGGGGCCAACGCCTTCCTCGCCCGGATCCTCCGACCCGCTCCCCGGTGGGTGGACGCCCCGCCGGGCACGGCCGGGCCGGTGGCCGGGAGCCCGGAGACGGCGGGCGTCGCCCAGGTGGTCACCCTCGGCCGGGGCGGATGGTCGCGCGGGACCGGACCGGCGGGCATCCGGGCGGTGCTCGGCCGGCCGGGCGGAGCGCCCCTCCTCGTGGCCGGGACCCGTGGCCGGGGCCGGATCGACCTCCTGGCCGACGCCTCGCCGCTGCAGAATCGCCTGCTGGCCCGGGCCGACAACGCCCGTCTGGGGGTCAACCTGGCCGGCGGAGGCCATCGGCGGGTGGTGTTCGTCGAGTCGGTCCACGGCTACGGCGTCGCCCGGGGCCTGGCCGCCCTGCCGGGCCGGTGGTGGTGGGCGCTGGGCGGTCTCGCACTGGCCGCGGCGGCCTGGGTGGCCGGCCGGTGGCGGCGGCTCGGGCCGCCGAGCGCCCGGGGCCGGGCGCTGCCCCCGGCGCGGAGCGCCTATCTTCACGCGATGACGACGATCCTCCGGCGGACCGGAGCGCAGACCGAGGTGGCCGAACTGGCCCGGTCGGCGGGGCGCCGGCTTGTGGCCCGGCGGGCGGGTCTCCGGGCCGGGGCCGGCCGCGACGAGCAGCTCGAGGCCGCGCGCCGCCTGGGCCTGAGCGCCGAGCAGGCCGAGGCGCTGGCCGGCGGGGGCCCGGCGGCGGGCGGGGACCTCCTGACTCTGGGGGTGGCCCTGGCCCGACTCGAGGGGGCCCGGGCCCCGGCCCCCCAGGCGGGAGACCGGGAGTGACCGGAAACCCGACCCCGGACCCGGGCCTCCCGGAGCTGCGCGACGCGCTTCTCGGGGAGGTGGGACGGGTGGTGGTGGGTCAGGACGAGGTGGCGGAGCTGATCCTGGCCGCGGTGGCGATCGGGGGTCACGTGCTGCTCGAGGGCGTCCCGGGGGTGGCCAAGTCCCTGCTGGCCGAGGCGATCGCCCGGACCCTGTCGGT
>JAXDHK010000376.1:0-3595 GCA_034664545.1 Solirubrobacteraceae bacterium | reverse complement strand
GGCGCAGCTCGCCCACCTCCCAGTCGGTCCCGACCCCCCGGCAGTCGCATTGGAACCGTCCCTCGACCGCGGCCAGGGCCTCGCCGAGCTGCTCGGCCGTCTCGTGCTGGTTCTGGCCGTCGGTCAGGAGGATCGCGTGGCGGGTCCCGGGGGGTGCCGACCCGAAGAGCTCGGCGGCGCGGCGCAGCCACGCTCCCATCGCCGTGCCGCCGTCCGCCCTCAGCTGCCGGACGGCCAGGTACGCCGCGGCGCGCGTGGCCTGCGAGGCAACGGCCAGACCCCCATCTGGCGGATATGCGACACGGGCATCGCTCGACCCGGAGATCACCCCGAAGGCGACCCCGTCGCGGATGCAGGCGATCGCCGCCGTGGTCGCCCGGACGGCCTCGGCGAGCTTCGTGGACGGGACCCCCATCGAGAGTGACGTGTCGACGATCACGATCTCCGCCCCCCGGCGCGTCGACCCGCCGCCGCTGGCGGTGACCGTCACGACCGCGTTGACCTCGTCCCCGTCGACCGGGAGGTACTCGTTCTGAAAGGTCTCGGCCGTGAACTTGCTCATCGAGACCCTCGCAGCCCGACTTCCGGGTCGATGTCGATCACGGCGACCGTGATGTTGTCGCGCCCGCCGCGGGCCAGCGCCGTCTCGGTCAGCGAACGCGCGACCGCCGCGGGCGCCGCCCCGGCCGGCAGCGCGTCGACCAGGGCGGCCAGCTCGGCCGCCTCCGGCGCATAGTTCCACAGGCCGTCGGAGCACAGCATCAGCCGGCCCGGCTGGTCGGGGTGAACGGTCACCACACGCGGCGGTCGGTCCGGGGCGTCGCCGCCCACCCAGTGGGTGATCGCGTGGAAGCGTGGATCCCGGGCGGCCTCCAGCAAGGTGATGTGGCCCGCGGCGACCCGCTCGGCCGCCCAGGAGTCGTCGATCGTCAGCTGCCGGCACCCGTCGATGCCGAGCCAGTAGGCCCGGCTGTCGCCGATCCACCCGACGACGATCTCCCCGTCGCGCCAGAGCGCCGAGACGAGCGTGCACGACGGCATCCCCCGGTCGGCCTCCGGGCTCCACGGCACCCGCTCGACAGCATCCCCCGCGGCCCGGACCGCCGCCATGGTTACGTCCACCCCGTCGTGCGACGGGTCGCCGGCCGCCGTGGCCAGGGTCCGGCCCGCCGCCCGGGCCGCCGTCTGGGCCGCGCGGTCGCCGGCCGCTGCCGAGGAGATGCCGTCGCAGACGACGGCCGACCCGTGTCCGTGGGCCACCACCGCGAGGTGAAACGCATCCTCGTTGCGCCGATGCACCAGCCCCTGATCGGTGACGGCGGCCGCCGCGCTCAGATCGAGCTCCTCCCGGTCTCCCGGCAGACGCCCCGGCAGGCCGCAGACGGTGCAGTAGCCGTCCTCG
The DNA here is from genome assembly GCA_034664545.1 of Solirubrobacteraceae bacterium. Lineage (GTDB taxonomy): Bacteria > Actinomycetota > Thermoleophilia > Solirubrobacterales > Solirubrobacteraceae > Palsa-513. The sequence continues at coordinate 2,193 of JAXDHK010000376.1, read as the reverse complement.
TCGCCGGATTCGGGCGATGCCCCGCACGAGGGACACGCGTCTCGGCCGGCGGACGCGGCTCCGGACTCGAACCGTGCCCCGCACTGCTCGCAGAACCGATCCCCTGGCGGGTGCGGAGCTCCGCACCCGGGGCACCCGTGGGCGGCCGGGGCGCTCACGTCCACGTCCTCGGCCGGACCCGGTTGGCCTGATCGACGAGGCGGTAGCGCTCGGCGCTGGTCGGCGCGTACCGGGCGAGCGCCCGATAGGTCCGCTCGAGGCGAACGCGAAGCGGCTGCTCCGCCAGGCGGGAGCCGAGGATCTCGGGCGGCCGGCCGCCGGCGGTCGGGGCGCCGCCCCGCGCCGTGAGCGCCAGTCCCGCCTCGAGCAGTCCGGCGGTCAAGCGCAGCTCCAGCTCGCCCTCGAGCGCCAGCGCCTCGAGCCTCGTCCCGGCCGCCATCAGCTCGGCGACCGACGGCTCGCCCGCCCCGGCTCGACCGCTCAGGCAGCGGATCGCCGCGATCTGGGCGTCGAGGTGTGCGCTCGAAGTGTCGGGCACTCGGTCGTAGGCGGCCAGGCCCCCGTCCCGGTCGCCGGCGGCCAGGCGGCAGCGCGCGAGCCCGAACGCGGCGCTCGTGTATCCGGGGTCGGTCCGCGAGACGACCTCGTACCACGCCGCGGCATCGTCGGGGCGACCCGCGTACTCGAATGTGACCCCGAGCGCGAGCTTCGGGGCGAGCTCGCCCGGCACGCTCCGGTAGACGGCGGTGAAGCTCGCCTCCGCCTGCTCGGGCTCCGGCCGGGCCAGGGCGGCCACGCCCCGGTACCAGGCGGCGCGCCACTCCCACGGGTCTCCGGCCTCGATCTCGGCGAGGAGCGACTCGACCTGGTTCCACTCGGCCGCCTCGATCATCGTCGCCGCCAAGCGCAGGTCGACCTCGACCGTGCGCTCCGGCGCCTCCCGCAGCTGGGCGATCAGATGTTCGGGGGCGCCGGCGCGGACGGTGGCCAGGAACCCTGCGGCCGGGTCATCGCTCCCGACCTGGGGCCGGGGCAGGCGGCGCCAGTCGGGCGCCTCCGGCCGCCCGCGGAGTGCCTCGGTGAAGAGGGTGCTCGCCCCGGGGATCGGCCGTCCCTGCTCGGCCGCCACCACCTCGCGGAGAACTCCGTGGAGCTGGGCGGCCATCTCGTCGGCCGATTGGAACCGGTCATCGGCCGCGGGCGCCGTCGCCTTCGACAGGAAGCGGTAGAGCGAGTCGAAGCGCCCGAACAGACGGACGGTGTCCGGCTCCGGGAGCGTGAACCTGTGGGTGCTCTGGTATCCCTGGAAATCGATGCAGAGGATCGCGAGCGTCCGGGCCACGGTGAACAGATCCGACGAAATGGACGGGCCGGACGCGGCGATCTCGGGCGCCTGGTAGCCAACCGTGCCGAACACGGCCGTCGGCGGCTCTTCGATCGGATAGACCCCGCCCAGGTCGATCAGCTTCAGCGCGTGCTGCGTCTGGATGACGTTGTCGACCTTGAAGTCGCAGAACAGCAGCCCGAGTTGGTGGAGGTAGCCGAGCGCCGGGAGGATCTCCAGCATGTAGGCGATCGCCTGGGCGGCAGGCAACGGGTCCGGCTGTCCCGCGTTGGCCGCCCGCCGGTTCGCCAGGATCTGCTTGAGGCTGATCCCGCCGACGTACTCCATGACGATGTAGCCCGACGCGTCATGCTCGACGAAGTTGAAGATCTTGACGACGTTCGGGTGCTCGACTTCGGCCAGGAATCGCCGCTCGGCGAGCGCCGCGGCCATCGCGTCGCCGTCGGCAGCGTCCAGGAGACCCTTGAGTACGACCCACCGGGCCGAGACGTTGCGATCCTTGGCCAGGTAGATCCATCCCATGCCGCCGTGGGCCAGGCATCCGGAGACCTCGTACTGGCCGCCGACTATGTCGCCGGCCCCGAGCTTCGGCGCGAACGAGAACGGTGCGCCGCACTTCCGGCAGAAGCCCTCGGTCCGACCCGGGACGCCGTCACGCTTCCGGCCGACCGGCGCTTCGCAGCGCGAGCAGAACCGCCGGTTCTCGCTGACCGCCGGGTCGGCCATCACCGCGCTCGCGGGGTCCCGGAAGGGTACGGCCGGGATCTCGACGAGCCCGGCACCCAGCCGGCCGCGGCCACTCGTCGGAGTCCGGGTCGTCCCGCCGGTCCGGCGCGAGGGCTGCGGTG
>JAXDHK010000375.1:0-2885 GCA_034664545.1 Solirubrobacteraceae bacterium | reverse complement strand
CATCAGGTCCGGGCCGCCTGAGCCTCGAGCCGGCGGCGCTTCTCGTCTCCGACCAGGCCGGCGGTCAGCTCGTCGAGCTCGCCCTCGAGCACGGCGTCGAGGTTGTGGACGGTCAGCTTGATCCGGTGGTCGGTCACCCGGCGCTCGCCGTAGTTGTAGGTCCGGATCTTCTCGGCCCGCTCCCCGCTCCCGACCTGGGAGCGCCGGTCGGCGGCGAGCTCGGCCTGCTGCTCGGCGAGGGCCCGGTCGTAGAGGCGGGCCCGGAGCACCCGCATCGCCTTCTCCCGGTTCTGGAGCTGGGACTTCTCGTCCTGCATCGAGACGACGATCCCGCTCGGCTTGTGGGTCACCCGGACCGCCGAGTCGGTCGTGTTGACCGACTGGCCGCCCGGCCCGCTCGACCGGTAGACGTCGACCTGGAGGTCCCCGGGATCGACCCGGATGTCGACGTCCTCGGCCTCGGGGAGGACGGCCACCGTCGCCGTCGAGGTGTGGACCCGACCCTGGGACTCGGTGGTCGGGACCCGCTGGACCCGATGGGTCCCGCCCTCGAACTTGAACACCGAGTAGGCGGCGTCGCCCTTGATCGCGAAGGTGTACTTCCCGTCGGCCACGTCGAGGGGCTCGGCCTGGAAGCCGAGGCGCTCGGCGTACTTGGTAAGCATCCGGTAGACGTCGCCCGCCCAGAGCCCGGCCTCGTCGCCCCCGGCCCCGCCCTGGATCTCGACGATCACGTTCTTGTCGTCGCTCGGGTCGCGCTCGACCATGGCCAGGCGGATCTCCTCCTCGAGCTCGAGGATCCGCTCGCGGGAGCTGTCGAGCACCTCCCGGAGCTCGTCGTCCTCGCCCTCGGCCAGGAGCTCCTGGGCCCCGGCGGCGTCGTCCCGGGCGTGGCGCCACTGCTCGGCCAGGCCGGCCGCGGCCTCGAGCTGGCGATAGGCCCGGCCGACCTCGGCGTACCGGCGGCGGTCCCCGATCACCGCGGGGTCGGTCAGCTGGCGCCCGAGCTCGGCGAAGCGGGATTCGATCTGGTCGACCAGCGACTCGATCACGCGACCACCTCGAGCCCGATCAGCGCCGCCGGGTCGTGGCGGTCGTCCGCCTCCTCGTCGAGGACGGCGCCGAGCGCGGCGATGGCCACGGCCAGCTGGTCGAGGCCGGGCTCCCGGGTGGTCAGGCGCTGGAGGGCGAGGCCCGGGCTCATCAGGACCTGAACCCACCGGCGGCGGCGGTGGCGTGAGGCGTTCCGGATCACCTCGTAGGAGAGGCCGGCGATCAGGGGGATACCGAGGATCCGCGTCGCCACCAGCCAGTACCAGGCCGGGAGGCCGAGTGGGGCGAACACGAAGATGGCGATGATCATCACGAAGAGGAGGAAGCTCGTCCCGCACCGGGGGTGCAGGCGCGACTGGCGCTGGGCGCTCTCCGGGGTCAGCTTCTCCCCGGCCTCGTAGCAGTGGATCGTCTTGTGCTCGGCCCCGTGGTACTCGAAGACCCGGCGGAGCTCCCGCAGCCGGGAGAGGAGCAGGAGGTAGCCGAGGAAGATCGCCGTCCGGATCACGCCCTCGACCAGCCAGAACAGGGTGGCCGAGTGGAGCTGGTCCTTGATCAGGCTGGCCAGGCCGACCGGGGCCACGAAGAAGAGGCCGACCGCGAAGACGAGGGCCACGGCGATCGTCCCGATCCACACCCCGCCCGAGACGTCCTGCTCGTCCTCGGGAAGCTGGGCGGCCGCGGCGACGCCGAGGGCCCGGATGCCGATAACCAGCGACTCGCCGAGGGCGACGACCCCCCGGACGATCGGGAGGCGCAGCCACCGGTGCCGGGCCAGGGGCGAGGCGAGGGGAAAGGTCTTGACCTCGATACCCCCGGCCGGAACCGCCCGAGCTCGGTGCTCGAGCTGGTCGTCGGTCGGCTTGCGGATGGCCACCGCCCAGGTCCGGACCCCGCGCATCATCACGCCCTCGAGGACGGCCTGGCCGCCGATCGGGGCGTCTGTGGGCGGGCCGGGGATCCGGGCGGGGGCGACCGGCGAGGCGCCGCGTGCGCTCGTGGCCGGCGGGGGGGCCTGGGACGGGCCCGGCGCGGCCACGCGGCTACCGCGAGGCGGCGGCGCGCTGGCGGCTCTTGGCCACCCGGCGCTGGAAGCGCTCGACCCGTCCACCGGTGTCGACCAGCTTCTGGCGCCCCGTGTAGAACGGATGGCAGTTCGAGCAGATCTCGACGTGCAACTCGGCCTTCGTCGAGCGCGTCATGAAGTCGTTGCCGCAGGTGCAGGTCACGTGGGCCTCGACGTACTCGGGATGAATTTCGGTCTTCATGGTCTGATCCAGTGTAGCGGAGGCGCTCGCGGCCACCGGGCCGGTGCTACGGACAGACGACGGTCGGTGAGTCCTGCCCCGACCCGGACTCCCGGGTCGGCCCGGCGGGGGCGGGCGAGGTGGTCGCACCGCCGCACAGCGCCCCGACGATCCCGCTCGCCGGCGCCGGCCCCGACGACTGACGCGAGAGCGTGCCGACCACGAGGTTGGCCGACGAGACCGGAAGGTTGCAGGCCGGTGTCGAGCGGTGCGCCCGCTTGATGACCCGATGGTGGGCGCCGATCCACCGGTAGCTCACCGTCACGCGATAGGTCCCGGGCGACGGGAGGCTCGAGACCTCCTGACTGAAGCCGAAGATGTCGACCCCGGGGGCCGAGCTCTTCCAGACGTCGAAGCCCGGGGCCCCGGTCAGGGGATGGAAGTCCGGGCCGGCCGGGGTGCGCTGGTCGAGCTCGAAGCGGATCGACATCTGCTGGGTCCCGGCCACCGCGCTCATCTGCGCCCCGAACGTCGCGTACCGGGACGCGAGGTCAGCCGCCGGATGGCAGACCTCGACCGTGGCCG